>JAUZPN010000004.1 GCA_030705885.1 Bacillota bacterium
AACTGGTTATGAGTGTCAAATAAGAGCTTTTGAAGTTCAAACCCCAATGACATCAATGATATTTAACAGCTTTTATGAAATATCATTTTTTACAGAAACAAAAAAACAGTTATTGCTATCATATAAAAGTCAAACCTTAGAGTTTGCAAATATTTTTCTATCATGGACAATAAATAGTTATTTTATTAAAAATACAAGGAATGTTGAAGTGTTTTTGACTATTAGTTCAAAATCATATGTTAAGCTAGTTGAAAAGTATATACATAATGCTGAAGATATTAGATACATTAGTGAAAAATTTTATTCTAGTGGTTCTTCAGCAAAAATACTTTTAACATATTTAAAAGGTAATTCAATAAGAAAAAGAATAAAAAAAGATATTATAGAGGTTGAAAAAGGTATAATTTAAAAAAATTAATAATTGAAGTATTGTATAGCAAATACTTCTTTTTGTGTTTCTATACTTTCCTTGGACACATTTAGTTCCAATTAATTTGTGAATAATAGAGAGGTGAAACTTCTTTCAGAAATTTATTGGAACTTTGTGACTAAGGATAGTATATAAGTAATAATTAAATTAAGTAATGTTTATGATAATAAAAGTAAGGAGATTAGTATGGTTACAAAAATAATTACTAGCACAGAGGAATTTTATAATCTAAAAGGGGACTGGGAATATCTGCAGGAGAATGATGAAGATGTAACCTATTATAGTACATTTGAATATAATTGGGTTTGGTGGAATGTATTTAAAAATGATGAAAGTAACAGCTTGTTTATAATTGCATTGGAAAATGAGGGTAAGATAGTTGGTATTGCACCTTTATATATAGAAAAAGTTAAAATTAAATTTTTATCTTACAGAAAAATATCTTTCATTGGTCAAGGAGATTACTTTGGAGTTATTTTTGATAAAAATTGTAATGTAAAGAGTCAAACAATTTTAAGGGAATTTTTTAAAGTAATGGAAGAAAACAATGGTATGTTTGATAGGATACTATTAACCAATATTAAACATGATTCACAATTGTCTTCTTGGATTTTAAGAAGTATTAGATACAATAAATATTTTAAACATCTATCTGAGTGTCCAATATTAAATTATAAAAAATATAGTAATTTTGACGAGTACAAAAAGAAATTTGTAAGTACTAGTGCTAAAAAATTTATAAATAAACTTCAAAGGGAAGTTGGATATAACTTTAAAGTTGTTTCAAATGATGTTTATGATGTTTATGATAAAATAGTTAATATGCATAAAGAAGAGCAAAATCACTTAGTTGTTAATAAAGGCAGAACTGAAAGAAGCAGTTTATTTAATACTAAATTTGGTGATGAGTTTATAAGGAATCTTTATAAGACTAATTCTAAGGTTATTACTTTCGTATTAGAAGATAAAGATGGCAAATTACTTATGTATGATACTTGCTACCTTTATAAAAAAGTTCTTCATTCGTGGAATATGGCATATGATCCTAAATTTGAAAATTATAATTTAGGAAAAGTTATAAACCTTGAAATAGTTATGTATAATTATGAAAATAATCTTTTTGATATATTTGATTTTGGAACAGGAAGATACCCTTGGAAATTTGAGTGGACAGATGATTTTGTTATTGATTATAATTTAGATGTATGGAACGAAAATACTAAAATGGGTAAAATATTTAATAAAGTATTCAACATTACAAAAAGGGTTTTAAATAAGTAAAAATATCACTAAGGAAAGTATAGCAGGAGGAATTATTTAATGAAATTATCTAGAATACTTAGAGTATTTCAAGAAGAAGGGATAAAAGGTATAAATAACAAGATTATATGCAGATTTTATATTAAAATGTATATATATAAGACTGATTTAAGATTCATAAATAAATATTCAGAAAAGAAATTAAAATTAGTTTCTTTGAATGATGAGATGCTTGATATTATGTATAAGAAATATCATGATGAATTAGAATATGAAAAGTATGAATTACTAAAAAATAGATTAAATGAGGAATCAACTGATAAAACATATGTTGTTTTGGATAGCGAAAATGAAATTTGCGGGTATTTTAACATAGCTTTTGGTGAGGGCTTTGACCGATATACAAATTATGTAATATCAAACGAAAATTTAAATGTTTATTTGTTTGATGATTATACATTTATCAAAAAAAGAGGAATGGGCATTCATAAATTTTCTATTTACAGCAGATGTGAATTAGCCGAGAAATTAGGATATAAAACTGCATCTGTAATGATAATTTCAGGCAATAAATATTCTGAACATGCATATACAAAGTTTTGTTTTAAAAAGATTAAAGAATTAAATCATTATAGATTCTTTAAATTTAAAAAAAATGTTATTAAGCTGTTGATATAGATATTATACTTTCCAAATCAAATTTAGTTCCACATAAGTTATAACTTATAATGTATAGAAGCTTCTTTTAGAAATTTGATGGGAATTTTTAACCATGAAGAGTGTAAATTTAAAATTACTACTTGGATATAAATCCTTGTAGTAATTTTATTTTTTGTTTAAAAACATTTTTATAGTTTTCAGCTGACTTTGATATACAAAGCAATTTATAAACATAAAATATTAAATATAAAATAATAATAGGGGTATTTGTATGATCAAAAATAAATTAAGATTCAAATTAGTATTATTTATATTTTTATTATTAATAATGGCAAATGTTTTGTTATATTCTTTAGATAAAGTAATAGCTCCTACAGTAATGATGGTGGCTACTTCAGAGATGCAGGCAAGAGCTCTTGAAACTGTTAATATTGCTATGGTTAATGAATTTTCAAAGGATTTTAATTATGATGATATTGTAAAGGTTGAAAAAGATAATGAAGGTAATATTGTAATGATGAAGGCGGATACTGTTAAAATGAATAAGATAGCTTGTGATGTATCAATTAATGCTCAAAATAAATTACAAAGTTTTGGAAGTATGGGAATTAAGATTCCTTTGGCTTATATTTTTAAAAATAATATTTTAGCTTCTTTTGGACCTACTGTAACTGTTAAAATGCAGCCAATAGGTTCAATTGAAACAAAATATATTTCTGATTTTGAAAGTGCAGGAATTAATCAAACCAGGCATAAAATTTACGTTCAAGTAAAAACTAATGTAAGAATAATAATACCATTTAAAAGTACAGATATAGAAGTTCAGAATGAAATGCCTATTGCAGAAACTATAATTGTTGGGAAAATTCCTAACAATGCTATTGGACTGAATTTACAGGATGCAGGTTTTAAAGTTAATGAAAAAAATGACAGCAAAAAGTAAGTTAGTAAGGATTTTTTTATTAGACCTAGTTTACAATAATATCTGTATAGTATAATATAATCTGTATGGAAGAATAATCAAATTTGGAGTTGATAACCAATGATATATGGAAATGTAGAAGGAATAAGAAATTTTACTTTAAATAAGCTAGAAAAAGCATATGAACTTTTTGTTGATAAGGATAGTCTCCTATCTGAAGAACTTATAAATTTAATTGCAGAAATTACTATTGAGATAGGAAGAGAAGTAAGTATTGCAGTTGATAGAAGAGGTAAAGTAATAAATGCAGCGATTGGTGACAGTTCCACTGTTGAAATACCTATAATAAATATTAAAGAAAAAAGACTGTCAGGTGTTAGAATTATTCATACTCATCCTAATGGAAGCTCAAGACTTTCAGCGCTTGATAAAAATGCTTTAATTAAACTTAAGCTGGATTGTATGGCAGCTATAGCTGTAAATACTGAAAGTAAAATGATTGAAGATATTACTCTTGGATTTTGCAATATTGAAAATGAAGAACTTATTTGTGATATGATGAATCCTATGGATATTAATACTGCATTAAGATTTAATATATCAGATAAAATAAGACATATAGAAAACCTTATTAAAAACACTCAAATTATTGAAGACGAAAGCGAAAGAGCGATTATAGTAGGTGTAGAAAGTGAAGAAAGCCTAATTGAATTAAAAGAACTTGCAAAAGCCTGTGAAGTCAAGGTTGTTGAAGAAGTACTGCAAAAAAGAAATAAAATTGATACTTCTTTTTATATAGGCAGAGGAAAAGTAGAGGAAATATGCCTTTTAAGGCAGGTATGCAGAGCTAATGTAATAATATTTGATGATGAACTTTCAGGTTCTCAGGTAAGAAATTTGGAGAATATGATAGGAGTTAAGGTAATAGATAGAACTACATTAATTTTAGAGATATTTGCAAAGCGTGCAAAAACCAGAGAAGCAAAAATTCAAGTTGAACTTGCACAATTAAAATACAGGCTTCCTAGGTTGATGGGGCTTGGAACTGTACTTTCAAGAACTGGTGGTGGAATAGGTACTAAAGGGCCTGGAGAGAAAAAGCTTGAAATTGATAGAAGGCATATAAAAGAAGGAATATATGCTTTAAATGATGAACTTCTAAAAGTAAAAAAAATACGTGATGTTCAAAGAGAAAAGAGAAATAATATTCCTAAAGTTTCACTTGTAGGCTATACTAATGCAGGAAAATCCACATTAAGAAATACATTATGCGACATTGCTACTCCAAAAGATGCTGCCCTCAAAGAAAAAATATTTGAAGCAGATATGCTTTTCGCAACATTAGATACTACTACTAGAGCTATTATGCTGCCTGATAACAGGCTGATAACTGTTACAGATACAGTAGGTTTCATTCGAAAGCTTCCTCATGATCTTGTTGAATCATTTAAATCAACTTTAGAGGAGGCAGCTTTTGCAGATTTACTTTTACATGTAGTTGATGTTTCAGAGTCTGATGCACTTCTTCAGATTGAAGCAGTAAATCAGGTCCTTTCTGAATTAAAGGTAACTGAAAAACCTATAGCATTAGTACTAAATAAAATAGATAAAGCTGATGAAAATATAGTTCAGGAAATCACAAATAAATATAATAATATACAAATAATAAAAATATCTGCTAAAATGAAAATTAATTTAGATTTACTTTTGAATGAAATTGCAGAACTACTTCCCATTAAGCAAAAAAAAGTGAATTTTTTAATACCATATTCAGAACAGAAAGCAGCAGCATTTTTGCATAGAAATTCAGTTATTAAAGAAGAAGAATTTAGAGAAGAAGGTACATTTATTTCAGCTGAGGTTGATGAAGAAGTTTATGGTAAATGCTCTAAATATATAATTTAGGTGATTTTATGGAAAAGTATGATTACAACTTTGTTTATAATAGTGACATACCAAAATATATACAGCTTTCAAAGCATATTAAGCAGTTAATTGATATGAATATGATTGAAGATGGAGAAAAGCTTCCATCAATAAGAGAACTGTCTAAATTATTAAGTGTTAATTCTGTTACTATTGTAAATACATATAAAAAACTTCAAAATGAAGGTTATGCCGCTTTGAAAATAGGAAGCGGCACTTATGCTAAAAGAAAGGATATTACTAGAAACTATAAAAAGGAATACTCAGAAGTATTTAAAAAATTAAGTATAAGTAATTTAAAAAAATACATTGATTTTTCTGGAGAGGTAACCTGCAGTGATTTCTTTGAGGTAGATACCTTCAAGTCAGTTCTTAATGAGGTTTTAGAAAGGGACGGAATAGATGCTTTAGTATATCAGGAATTTTTAGGATATGAAGGACTCAGAAAAAGTATTAATAAATTTTTTTGGGAAGATAAGATAGACTTAGAAAATATACTTATAGTTTCAGGTGCTCAACAGGGAATTGATATAGCAGCCAAAGCTATGATAAATGTTAATGATAATGTTATCTTAGAAAAACCGACATATAGTGGTGCAATGTCTGTTTTTAAAGGAAGAAGAGCTAATATTTATGAAGCGGACATGCTAAGCGATGGTATTGATTTAGAAAAATTTGAAAAAATACTTAAAAAAATTAAAATTAAGTGCTTCTATACTATGAGCTATTTTCAAAATCCTACAGGTGTCTCTTATAGCTTAGAGAAAAAAAAGGAGATTCTTAGACTTTCAGAAATATATGATTTTTATATTATTGAGGATGATTATTTATCTGAATTAATATATGATGATAATATTCAGTATGTAAGTTTTAAAAAGCTTGATGATAATGATAGAGTTATTTATATTAAAAGTTTTTCAAAGATATTTCTTCCAGGTATAAGACTTGGATATTTGATTACACCTGAAAGTTTTAAAGAAAGTATTCAAAGTTCTAAAATAAATACAGATATTTCTACATCCAGTTTGATGCAGAGGGCATTAGAAATTTATATTAATAAAGGATTTTGGAAAAACCATATAAGTAATTTGAATGTTGCATATAAAGAAAGATATAATTATATGGAGAAGTGTATAAATGATATTTTGGGACATAATGTAAACTATATAAGTCCAAAAGGCGGACTTAATTTTTACTTGAAGCTGTCAAATGAAATTAAAATTGATAGTATGAGTTTATTTTATGAATGCCTTAAGAAAAATGTTATAATAACACCTGGAGTTATATTTTATAAACAGATACATGAAGGAAATAAATATATAAGATTAGGATTCTCTCAAGTATCAGAAGAGCAGATATGGAGCGGATTATCAGTGATAAATGATATATTAGAATAGATGATATGGTAATTTATTGATGAAGAAGGGAACTGATAAATAAATGTCATATTTCACAATTAGAAAAGAAGCAAGTTTTAATTTTGAAGAAAAGAAGTCAGTATTTATTGGAAGTATTAGTCGAATTTATAGTGAAGATGAAGCAAGACAATTTATTAATAAAATAAAAAGCAGCAATAAAGAAGCAAGACATAATGTTTATGCATATTGTATTGGAAAAAATAAAGGTATTCAAAGGTACAGTGATGATGGTGAACCTCAAGGAACTGGAGGAATACCTGTACTAGAAGTTATTAAAAAAAAAGATATAACAGATGTTGTAATAGTAGTTACAAGATACTTCGGAGGAATACTTCTTGGAGCTGGAGGGCTTGTAAGAGCATATTCTAAAGCATCTTCGGGAGCTGTTGATGAAAGCGGAATTATTGAAAAGGTAAATGGTTTTGAAGTTCAAATTCTAATAGAGTATGATTTATTAGGTAAATTTCAATATTTATGTTCTGAAAATTCATGGTATATGGAAAATATCGAGTATTCTGATAAAGTAAAAATAGAAATATTGGCTGTTTCTGAAATAGTTAAAGAAATTCAAGATAAAGTATTAGACTTATCTTCTGGAAAAGCAGAAATTTCAATTAGTGATGAAAAAAGTTTTTTTAGTAGTGAAGGAAGATTATTTTTAAGTATATAGGAATTTGTAAATTTACATTAAAGCATTAAAGATAAAAAATTATGAGTATAGTAAATTTTATTGATATATACAGTTAATAATCAATAAAACATCTATACTATATTTTTTTTATGTGATATAATATATGAGGCTTTTTGTATAGCTTTTAAAGTAAGTTTATTATTTTAAATATATTTAAAGCAGTATAAAATTAATTATAAATATATTTTAATCATATAAATGATAGGAGGAATTTTTTTATGTCAGGACATTCAAAGTGGCATAATATACAGGCTAAAAAGAGTAAGACAGATGCACAAAGAGGTAAAATATTCACAAAAGTAGGTAAAGAAATTGCAATGGCGGCAAAGATGGGCGGATCTAATTTAGATGCTAATGCAAAGTTAAGAGATGTTGTTGCTAAAGCAAAATCAAATAACATGCCTATGGACACTATCACAAGAGCAATTAAAAAAGGTGCAGGTGAAATGGATGGTGTTTCATATGAAGAAATAGTATATGAAGGTTATGGTCCTGCAGGTACTGCAGTAATTGTAAATGTTCTTACAGACAACAAAAATCGTTCTGCAGGTAATGTAAGACACGCATTTACAAAGCATGGAGGAAATATGGGAAACAGCGGATGTGTTGCTTTCATGTTCCAGAAAAAAGGTCAAATTATAATAGAAAAAACAGATGATACTAATGAAGATGAATTAATGATGATGGCTCTAGATGCAGGAGCTGAGGATTTTTCAGCAGAAGATGAAGTATTTGAAATTACTACAACACCTGAAGATTTTGGTACAGTAAGAGAAGCATTAGCTGGTAATGGATTAGAATTCTTAGAAGCAGATATAAAGATGATTCCAGATACTTATACTGGTATAGATACAGAAACGGCTGGTAAGATGCAGAGGCTTCTTGATGCTCTTGAAGATGATGATGATGTTCAAGATGTGTACCATAATGCTGAATTCCCGGAGGATTGGGAAGGTTAGTGATCTTATGAAAAAAGATATTAAAATTCTTGGAATAGAAAGCAGCTGTGATGAAACTGCAGCAGCAGTTGTAGTCGATGGAAGAAATGTTTTATCAAATGTTATTGCATCGCAGATTGATATACATACTAAATTTGGCGGTGTAGTTCCAGAAGTAGCATCAAGAAAACATATTGAAGTTATAAATGCTGTAGTAGCTGAAGCACTTGAAGAAGCAAAACTAACTCTTTCAGATATAGATGCTATTGGAGTAACTTATGGACCAGGGTTAGTTGGTGCTTTATTAGTAGGAATGCAATACGGAAAAGCACTTGCTTTTGCTACAAATAAACCCTTTATAGGAGTAAATCATATTGAAGGCCACATAAGTGCAAATTTTATTGCTCATAAAGATTTAAAACCTCCATTTGTTTGTCTTGTGGTTTCTGGAGGACACAGCTTTATAGTGCATATGGAGGACTATGGAGTTTTTAATGTTATTGGTCAGACTAGAGATGATGCAGCAGGAGAGGCATATGATAAAGTAGCTAGGGCAATTGGACTTGGATATCCTGGAGGACCTAAAATTGATAAGCTTTCAAAAGAAGGAAATCCATTAGCAATTAAGTTTCCAAGAGCTAATTTTCATGATGATTCTTTAGATTTCTCTTTTAGCGGACTTAAATCTGCTGTACTTAATTATCTGAATAAGATGCAGATGACTGGAGAAGAAATAAACAAAGCTGATGTTGCTGCTTCTTTTCAAAAATCATTAATTGATGTATTAGTAGATAATTCTATGAAAGCATGTAAGCTTAAAAATGTTAATAAAATTGCTGTTGCTGGTGGAGTTGCTTCTAATTCATCATTAAGAAAAGCAATGCTTGAAGAAGGAAAAAAAATAGGAATTGAAGTTTTATTTCCAGATCCTATTTTGTGTACTGATAATGCAGCTATGATAGGAAGTGCTGCGTACTTTGAGTTTATGAAAAAAAGGACTTCTGATTTGTTTTTGAATGCAGTTCCAAACTTGAAACTTGGAGAAAGATGAGCGGGTCTTCGTCCTTTTATTGGATGGAGCCCTTTTTATTAATAAACACAATTGGATAAAAATATTTAAAAGAAAGAAGGATAAATTTATATGGAAGATTCAAAAAACATATCCACTACATATAATCCAAAAGACTTCGAAGAAAGAATTTATAAACTTTGGGAAGAGAAAAAATATTTTACTCCTAAAGTTGATAAAAGTAAAAAACCATATAGTATAGTTATGCCGCCTCCTAATATTACAGGTAAACTCCATATGGGGCATGCTCTTAATAATACTTTGCAGGACGTTTTAATAAGATTTAAAAGAATGCAGGGATATTGTACTTTATGGCTTCCAGGCGAAGATCATGCCAGTATAGCTACAGAAGTTAGAGTAGAAAAAGAACTTTTAAAAGAAGGAATCAGCAAAAAAGATTTAGGCAGAGAAGGTTTTCTTAAAAAAGTTTGGGAATGGACAGAAGAATACAGAGAAAAAATAAGAGAGCAGCTTAAAAAGGTAGGATGTTCAGCAGATTTTAATAGAGAAAGTTTTACAATGGATGAAAACTTAAATAAGGCAGTAAGAACTGTATTTGTTAAGCTTTATAATGAAGGACTTATTCATCAAGGAAATAGGATAATAAATTGGTGTCCAAAATGTAAAACAGCTATTTCAGATGCTGAAATTATATATGAGGAAAAGCTAGGCTTCTTTTGGCATATTAAATATCCTATAGTTGGAACTGATGAATTTATCGAAATAGCAACTACACGTCCAGAAACAATGCTTGGTGATACTGCAGTTGCTGTAAATCCTAATGATGAAAGATATAAGCACTTAGTTGGAAAAAATCTTATTTTACCTTTATTAAATAAAGAAATACCTCTTATTGCAGATGATTATGTCGATATGGAATTTGGTACAGGTGCTGTTAAAATAACACCAGCACATGATCCTAATGACTATCAAGTAGGCAAAAGACATAATCTTGAAGAGATCAATATAATGAATGAAGATGGAACCATTAACAATCTAGGCGGAAAATATAAAGGCATGGATAGATATGATGCAAGAAAAGCTATAGTTAAAGATTTAGAAGATCAGGGGTATCTTGTAAAAATTAAAGAGCATGTTCATAATGTAAGCTGTCATGATAGATGTGAAACTATAGTTGAGCCTCTTATTTCAAAACAGTGGTTTGTAAAAATGAAGCCTCTTGCAAAGCCTGCAATAGAGGTAGTTAAGGATAAAAAGATTAAGTTTATACCAGAAAGAGCTGAAAAAATATATTTAAACTGGATGGAAAATATTCAGGATTGGTGTATTTCAAGACAGCTTTGGTGGGGACACAGAATACCTGTATGGTACTGTAAGGACTGCGGAGAAGTTATTGTAAGTACAGATACACCTTCAGAGTGTACTAAATGCAAAAGCACAAACTTAGAGCAGGATAAGGATGTATTAGATACTTGGTTCAGTTCTGCACTATGGCCTTTCTCAACTTTAGGCTGGCCTGATAAAACTGAAGATTTGGAATTCTTCTATCCTACAAATACTTTAGTAACAGCTATTGATATTATTTTCTTCTGGGTAGCAAGAATGATTTTTTCAGGAATTCATAATATGAAGGAAATACCATTTGATACAGTACTAATTAATAGCTTAGTTAGAGATTCACAAGGACGTAAAATGTCTAAATCTCTTGGAAATGGTATTGATCCATTAGATATTATTGATGAATATGGTGCAGATGCTTTAAGATTTATGTTAGTAACAGGAAATGCTCCTGGAAATGACATTAGATTTAGAACAGAAAAGTTAGAATCTGCAAGAAATTTTGCAAATAAAATATGGAACGCATCAAGATTTGTTATGATGCATTTAGATAAAGAACTTATTACAAAATATAAAGATAATAAAGATTATACTTTAGCAGATAAATGGATTTTATCAAGACTTAATACTGTATCAAAGGAAGTTACAGAAAATCTTGAAAAGTTCGAAATAGGTATAGCCTCTCAAAAAGTTTATGATTTTATGTGGTCTGAATTCTGTGATTGGTATATAGAGCTTTCTAAACCTGTTTTGTTCAGTGAAGATGAAAAGCAAAAAGGAGTAACTTTAAATGTTTTATTTAAAGTATTAACATCAGGTTTGCAGCTTTTGCATCCTGTTATGCCTTTCATTACCGAAGAAATTTATATGCATTTAGGAGCAGAATGTGAATCAATTACTATTTCTGAGTGGCCTAAATATAATGAAAAATATGATGATAAGGAATCAGAAGAAAAGATAGGACTAATAATAGATGCAATAAGATCTTTAAGAAATGTAAGAGCAGATATGAATGTTCCACCTTCAAGAAAAGCAAAGGTTATGGCATATGTTTCAAAGGAAGCAGTAGAAGCTTTTGTATCTGGTTCAGTATATTTTGAAAAGCTTGCTTCTGTAAGTGAACTGATATTTATGAAAGATGGTGATGAGCTGCCTGAAAATATTGTTTCTGTGGTAACTCCAGCTGCGAAAATGTATATACCGCTTCTTGATTTAATTGATCTTGAAAAAGAACTTGAAAGACTTAACAAAGAAAAACAGAAACTGTTAAGTGAAATTGATCGTGTTGAAAAGAAACTTTCAAATGAAAGATTTGTCAGCAAAGCTCCACAATCAGTAGTTGATGAAGAAAAAGCTAAAGAAGTTAAATATAAAGAGATGTTAAACAGTGTTATTGACAGACTAAACAGCTTAAGCAAATAATAATGAAAAGTGCAGATAAGAACTTGGAATATTCCGAGTTCTTATCTGCATTAAATAAGGAGTTGGACATAAAAATATGACTTATTTTGAAACCATTAATTATATAAAAAATACAGCTAAGTTTGGAACTAATTTAGGTCTTGAAAGAACAAACAAAATACTTGAGTTATTAGGAAACCCGCATAAACAGATAAAATGTATACATATTGCAGGGACAAATGGTAAAGGTTCCACTACAGTTATGATAAGTAATATTTTAATAGAGGAAGGATATAGAGTAGGAATGTATATTTCTCCATATATTGAAGTATTTGAAGAAAGAATTCAACTAAATGGAAATAATATTCCGAAAGATGATTTATGTAATGTGGTAGAAGAAGTAAGTAAAGCAGTTGATGAGGTTGTTTCTTTAGGATATAGTCATCCAACAGAATTTGAAATAATAACATGTGCTATGTTTTTGTATTTTTGTAAGCATAATGTCGATTATGCAGTTATAGAAGTAGGAATGGGAGGAAGGCTGGATTCAACTAATGTAATTACGCCAATCCTAAGTATAATTACTTCTATAAGCTATGACCATATGCAGATATTAGGGGATACTTTGTCAAAGATAGCCTATGAGAAAGCTGGAATTATAAAAAAAAATATTCCTGTAGTATTGTATCCTCAAGAAGAGGATAGTTATAAAGTTATAAAAGATGCTGCCCATGAAAGAAACAGCAAATTAATAGAGGTACAAAAAAATTCAGTAACTTTAAAAAGTATTGATGATAATTGTTTTCAACATATATGTGTAAATACAGCTAAAGAAAAATATGAAATTAAATTATCTTTATTAGGCAGTCATCAGCTTTTAAATTGTGCTGCAGCTATTTATGCAGTAGAAGAATTAATTACACAAGGAATTAGAATTCAAAAATCAAGTATTTTAAGAGCACTTGAAAATGTTAAATGGCCTGGCAGACTGGAAGTTATGCAAAAAAAACCTTTAGTTGTAATTGATGGAGCACATAATATTGATGGAATAAAAATGCTGTCAAAAAGCATCGATACTTATTTTAAGTATCAAAAGCTGATACTTATACTTGGAATACTTGCTGACAAACAGGTTGATAATATGGCAAAGATTATAGCAGCTAAGGCAGATAAAATTATAACAATTACACCTCATAATGCAAGAGCTGAGTCAGCGGATGAATTATTAAAGGTAGTGAGCAGATATAATAGAAATTGTGAAGCAGTAAATGATTATGAAGAAGCATATGATAAAGCATTAGGTTATTCAGAGGAAAACGATATGGTATTAATTTCAGGATCACTTTCGACAATTGGTGAAATGAAAAAAATAATAAGAAATTATAGATAATATTAAAGCCGAATGCAGATCTAACATTCGGCTTTTCCCATGGGTTAAAGAAAACTTATAATGATTTACACTACAACATATGAACATCATTACATATCTGTAAATAATCTTTCGACTATGTATAAACATTACACAACATGCATACATCTTTGTTCGATTGTATTAAATCCCTGTGGAACTATAGATAATCTTTTGACCAAATATAATCCTTAGCCTATTTTTGTGCACTAAAGCCTGCGGAAACTAATACAGTCTTAGTTCGATTATTACACATCTATTATAACCATATACACACACATTTATGCATGCATACAGCCTTTCAAGACATGTATAAATCTTCCCTCCGGCATATATAAAACCCTTTAAGATCCCATACACACCTTTGGCCGAATAATGTAGAGCCTATAAATAAACCCATCATTACTCTTGACTCAACCATTATAAATCTTACTTACATAATATATAATACCCAACAGATTAATCTTTATACATTAAATTTTTATTTATTTATAACTAATTTTTCAATAGCTCTGGCAAGTTGATCTGGACAGGAAGTATCTCCTTGACATTTTATTCCTTTAAGCCTTGTTACTGCTTCATTTGCATCCATACCATCAATAAGCTTCGAGATACCTTGAAGATTGCCTTTGCATCCTTTTACAAAAGATACATTCTTAATTTTATTGTTATCTACATCAAATGTTATTTCTTTAGAACATACGCCTAAAGGTTTATAAGTATACATAAATCTACACACCTTTCCAAAAAAATATTTTATATAAATTAACGAAATAATTATAACATTAAATTTAATTATTTCACAATATAATTTTTTTTACATATTATATTTCATGGGGGTGCTATTGTATGGATTATTTATATGTATGTAATACATTTGCAGGTTATATTTCAAAAATAAATATTAAAACATTTACAAAAGAAAAAGAAATTAAATTAGGTAGTGAATATTTTGAAAAAAATGGTCCCCATGGAATCTGCACATACAAAGATAAGCTATTAGTTGCAAATTGTTATAGTAATAGTCTTTCCTTAATTGATATAGATAAGGACAAAGAAATTGATAATTATTTTATTGGTATGCACTGTAATGATGTGACTGTTTGTGATGATAATGCGTATATTATTTGTGGAGAGCTTAATAATGTTATTGTTTTTGATTTAATAAAAAATAAAGTTATTGAGGAAATCCCATGTGGTAATTTTCCACATAGTATTACTTTGGATAAAAAAAATAAAGTACTTTTAATTTCTAATATGGAAAGTGATAGTATAACACTTATTGACTGCAATAATAAGGAACCAATTAAGGAGCTTAAAGTAGGTTCATATCCAACAAAAGCAATTTTTACTCCTGATTTTGAAAGTATTATTGTTTGTGAAAGTAATTTAGGATCTGATTTCAAAGGAAATATTAGTATCATCTCTTTAAAATATAATAATTTTATTAGCAGAGTTGAAGCAGGATATTCACCTGTAGATATGTATTACAGCAATGGGAAATGTTATGTTTCAAATTTTGGAGATGGAACAGTAAGTATTATTGATACTGCTAATTGTAAACAATATGAGAGAGTTAGAATAGGAGGTATGCCAAGAGGGATAATTAAGAATAATAATTTTGTATATGTAGGTGATAACTATAATAATTTACTTATACGAGTAAATCTAATTGAAGCAGAAAAAAAAGTCATACCAATAGGAGGAGAACCTACAGGTATGATATTAGTATAGATTAAGTTTCATCTATCAATAAAGTTATCATTTTATTATAAAGTTTACTAGAGTTTTCCTTCCATTTAGCACATAAATCTCTTGCCTGTTTATTTGAAACAACATTTATTTTTATATCTATCAGAACAATGTCATTTTCAGTAGCTTTAAGGTTAACAGTATAGCTGTTTTCATTTTCAATAGTATAATCTGCAGTTACGGCTGCTTCTTTTTTTATAGTAATAATTTTGTCTTTTAAGTATCCATTTATTTTTTCTATTTTATCTTGAGAAATTCTGTTCATGAACAATTCAAGAATATCATTACCTTGTTTTGTTATATTTATGTTTTGCTTTGCTTCTTTATCAATAAGAACTAGGAAATTTGAATTCAGCAATTCTGAAAAGTACTGCTGGAATGTAAAATAATTCATTAAATTATTTTCTAGTACAATATCAGTTAATTGAGAATTTGATATTGGAAAATTTATTTTATTTAAAATATATAAAATTAAAAGCTTATTGTCAGCTAACTCATCTAAACTACAATTAAACATTTATTTCCTCCCTATAAAATAGTTTACAAAATACTATGTATAAATTAATTATATCATAAAAAAGTTTATTTAAAAGTAATTTTATACTATACATTTTGAATAAAATTATAATGGGAAATATAGAGGAGGAAAATAATGAAATTTAAAATTAAAAATACCATTAAAATAATAAGCTGTATTTTGTTTCTTTTATGTGTACCAATAATAGTAAATGTTGTTATACATAATTTATCAGCTCAAACTTTTGCTGGAGGAAGCAAAAAAATGCCTATATATTGTGTTGATACAAAGGAAAAGAGAGTAGCTATATCATTTGATTCATGCTCTGATCCAGATTACACTGGTGAAATACTTGATATTTTAGACAAATATAATGTTAAGGCGGATTTCTTTTTAGTTGGATATTATGTAGATAAGCATCCAGACATGGTAAAAGAAATTCAAAAAAGGGGACATGAAATTGGCAACCATTCAAATAAACATCCTGATATGGCTTATTCATCAAAAGAAAAAATAGTTGGTGATATATCTGCCTGTGATACAAAAATAATGAATGTTACTGGTGAAATGCCAAAATTATTTAGGTTCCCATCAGGTTCTTATAATGATAATGCAATAGCTGCAGCAGAAAGTACAAATCATCTATGCATACAATGGGATGTGGATAGTATAGATTGGAAAGAAAAAGGACTTGATATAGAATATAATAGAATTGTAACAAAAACAAAGCCAGGCTCAATATTATTATTTCATAATAATGCTAAATATACTCCAAAAAATCTTCCTAGAATAATTGAAAAACTAAAAAGTGAAGGATATACATTCGTAAAAATATCCGATTTACTATATAAAGACAATTATAAATTAGATATTTCAGGAAAACAAATTAAAAATTATTGAAATTTGGTAATGATTTGTATTATAATGGTAATATAAAAATAATAATATATATTATTAAAAAAGTAAACTATAGTATAATCTCTTTGTTTACATTTAGCTGCACTTGATTTATTAAATATAAAAATGATGATGAACAAAATATTTTTTAGAAGTTTAGTGAAACTTTGTAACAAAGGATAGCATGAATCAAAATACAAAAGGTAAATTTTCATTTTCAAGAATAAGAAAGTGGTATATTTTTTAGAAAAAATGAATACTTATATCTTGTATGAAAAATAAAAAAACCAAGGGGAAAAGGGGGTGTAGGCTGCTCTGCCTATTATTGATGCAGGGTGGTTTGCTATGGACAATTTAATGCAAAATAACAAAATTTATTTGGAGGGAGAAGTAATTTCAGAACTTCAATTTAGCCATGAAATGTATGGAGAAGGTTTTTATAATTTTTACCTAGAGGTACCAAGATTAAGTGATACAAAAGACAAGCTTTCTATTACTGTTTCTGAAAGATTAACATTAGGTATGGATTTAAAAGTAGGTGATCATGTTATAGTTGAAGGACAGCTTAGGTCTTACAATAAATTTGTTGAAGGATCAAATAGGCTTATTCTCACAGTATTTGCAAGAAATATAGAGTACTGCAGTGAAAAAAGCAAGAATCCAAATCAGATTTATTTAGACGGATATATATGCAAAGCACCAGTATATAGAACCACTCCATTTGGAAGGGAAATTGCAGATGTATTACTTGCAGTCAATAGATCCTATAATAAGTCTGATTACATACCTACAATTGCTTGGGGAAGAAATTCAAGGTTCTGTGAGGGCTTAACAGTTGGAGACAACATTAGAGTTTGGGGTAGATTACAAAGCAGAGAGTATGAGAAAAAAATATCTGAAACAGAGTCTATAAAGAAAGTTGCCTACGAAGTTTCTATTTCGAAAATGGAAAGAGCAAGTAAGGATGATGAAAATAAAGACGAGGAATCACAAGAAGAGTCAGTATGTTTAGAAGAAAGTTAAATAATAGAAAAGTACGGATATTATAAAAAAAGGGCTTAAAGCCCTTTTTTATTTTCTTAAATCATCTAATATTTTTGTTTTATCTTTAGTCTGACAATCTACTGTTTTAACTATTTTTGCAGGTATTCCTGCTACTACAACGCCTTCAGGTACATCATCCATTACAACAGCTCCTGCTGCTACAACGGAGTTATTACCAATTTTAACGCCTTCTAGTATAACTGCATTTGCACCAATTAAAACATCATCACCTATTACACAAGGTTCTTTACTTGGTGGTTCTAAAACACCTGCAACAACAGCACCAGCACCTAAATGAACTCTTTTGCCGATTTTACCTCTGGCACCAACAACAGAATTCATATCAATCATAGCACCTTCACCAATTTCAGCACCAATGTTTATTACTGCACCCATCATAATTACTGCACTTTTACCAATAGAAACCTTATCACGAATGATTGAACCAGGTTCAATTCTTGCATCTACATTGAGAACGTCTAATAAAGGAATTGCAGAGTTTCTTCTGTCTTGTTCAAGTTTATACTTTTTTATTTTTGATCTATTTTCTAAAAGAAAAATTGTAACTTCGCTGCTTTCACCAAAAAGTACATAAAAACCATTACTGCCATAAACTTCTATGTCGCCGAAATTAGAACCTGAAAGTTCACCATCAACATAAACCTTTACTGGTGTAGTTTTTTTAGATTCTTTTATGTATCTTGCTATTTCATATGGATCTGTTAAATTATAACTCATTCTATAGTCACCCTTTCAAAAAATACTAAATTATGTTTTCAATTATATATTATAATAAAAAAAATGTAAAAATAAAAGGGTTTTTAGTATTTTTACTTTTTGAATTTATAACAACTTTAAAACTTTGTAAAAAAAGTATATAATAATTTTAAATAAATAAATAAATTAGAGGTGTGCAAATGAAAGAAGTTTTATCAAATAATATTAATAAAATTGAAATATCAGGTATTAGAAGATTTTTTAATAAGGTTGAATTAGTGCCGGAAGCAGTTTCCCTTACATTAGGGCAGCCAGATTTTAGTGTACCTGAAAATATTAAGAAAGCAATGATTGATGCTGTAAATGAAAATAAAACTACATATACATCTAATGCTGGTATTATAGAATTAAGAAAAGAAATAACAAAATACTTAAAAGGATTTAGTATTGAATATTCACCAAATGAAATTTGTCTCACAATAGGTGGAAGTGAAGCTTTGATGGATGTTTTTGCAGCACTTTTAAATACTGGAGATAAAGTACTTATACCAACTCCTGCATATCCTGCTTATGAAAGCTGCACAAATGTTTTAGGCGGAAAACCTGTGTTTTACAACTTGAAACAAGACTTTTCTATTGATATTGATTTATTAGATAATATCATAAAAACAGAAAAACCAAAAATATTAGTCTTATCCTATCCGTCGAATCCTACAGGTGCAGTTTTATCAAAAGAAATTAGAAATAAATTATATGAAGTAGTAAGGAATAATGATATAGTTGTAGTAAGTGATGAAATATATAGTTCTATTTGCTTTGAGAATGAATATTATTCAATAGCACAATATAAAGATATAAAGGATAAGGTGATTTTAGTAAGCGGGTTTTCAAAAATGTTTTCTATGACAGGACTTCGTCTTGGATTTGTTTGTGCTGTAGATTCATATATGAAAGGTATAATGAAAATGCATCAATATAATGTCTCATGTGCTCCATCAATAGCACAGTGGGGAGCATATGAAGGTCTTAGAAGTTGTTTATCTGATGTGGAAGCTATGAAGAAAGAATTTATGAAAAGAAGAGATTATGTATTTAACAGACTTAAAGCTATGGGATTTGAGGTAAATTTGCCTCAAGGAGCATTTTATATATTCCCTAAAATAGATATATTTAAAATGAATAGTGAATATTTTTGTGAAAGGCTGCTTAATGAAGGAAAAGTAGCTATGGTTCCAGGTTCAGCCTTTGGAACTGGTGGAGAGGGTTATATGAGAATATCTTATTCTTACAGTATGCAGCAATTAAAAGAAGGTTTAGACAGATTAGAAAACTATCTTAAAAATAAAATTTAAATAAAAGAGGCTGTTGTATATAATTTGATTAATACAGCAGCCTCTTTTATAATTAAGTCAAGCTTTCAATAACATCATTCATATCATAAAGTCCACTTTTTTTATCAAACATAAAAATACATGATTTTAATGCACCAATTGCAAAAACATCTCTTGACATAGCAGTATGTTTAAGTTCTATAAGTTCTCCCTGACCAGCAAATAATACTTCATGTTCACCTACTATACTTCCACCTCTTATTGCATGTACAGCAATGTCTTTATGCTCTCTTTTACCAATTCCTTGTCTTCCATACACATATTCTGTTTCTTCTTTAATGGAGGAGCGTATAGTATCACCTAAAAGCAATGCAGTTCCACTAGGTGAATCTACTTTTTGGTTATGATGCTTTTCTATTATTTCAATATCAAAATCAGCATAAAGCATGTTACTTATCTTTTTTAATATATTATTTATTACATTAATTCCAATAGACATGTTAGCTGATCTAAATATAGCTATTTCATTACTACTTTCTTTTATTAATGCTAAATCCTCTTTAGAGTATCCTGTAGTACATAAAATTAATGGTAGTTTATTATTTTTAGAGTAACTTAATAATTCGTTTAGAGAATCAGGTCTTGAAAAATCAAGAAGCACATCTGCTTTTACATTTACATCATTAATACTTTTAAATATCTCATAGTCTGTCTTATCTGAAGCAAATTTATCAACACCTGCAACTATAGAAATATTTGGGAAAGATGATACTGCAGATGATATACATTTTCCCATTTTTCCACCGCAGCCATTTAATATAACATTTATCAATTTTATACCCCCTGTAATTTTTTATTTTGGACTGAAGGATTAATAGTATACTATCCTCGGTCACAAAGTTCTACTAGATTTCTAAAATAAGCTTCTCTCTGCTATCATTTATAAATTAAGTGGAACTAAATGTGACCTAGAAAAGTATAATTCAGTCTCTTAATTATTTTATGTAATATATTTTATATATAATAATAAAATTATATAACATTTTATTAAAAAATAAAAGACATTGGTATTTTTAAAGTTATTTTAAATTTTATAATAATAATGCAAAAAATAACGATAAAATTACAATGAAATAACGACAAAATAACAGGAAATTTGACAAATTATTTAGTCTATGATAGTATATTTAAATATTATATTTTCTTATACTGGAGGAAAAAGTAATGCTAAAGTATATTTTTAAAAGAATTTTTTCAAGTGTAATTACAATTTGGGTAGTAGTAACATTAACATTTTTCTTAATGCATGCTATACCTGGAAGTCCATTCACTGGCGAAAGAAAGTTACCAGCTTCTGTGATAGTTAATTTACAGAAAAAATGGGGTTTGGATAAGCCAGTAAGTCAACAATATTTATCATATTTAAAAAATCTTATAAATGGAGATTTAGGAGAATCAACAAGATATGAAGGAAGAACTGTTAATGAAATAATAGAAAAATCATTTCCTGTATCTGCCAGGCTAGGGTTAGTATCAGTATGCTTTTCTTTAGCAGCAGGTATTTATCTAGGTGTTGTATCTGCTCTGCATCATGGTAAATGGCAGGATCAGGTATGTAAAATAATAACTACACTTGGTGTATGTGTTCCCAGTTTTGTATTAGGTACTTTTTTATCATATACCTTTTCAGTTAAATTTAATATATTTCCTTCAATTGGAATAGACAAGCCTACAGGATATATACTTCCAATGATTTCTTTATCAGGTTTTTCAATGGCATTTATAGCAAGGCTTACGCGGTCATCTCTGTTAGATGTCCTTAAACAGGATTACATGAGGACAGCAAAAGCAAAAGGACTTCCTAAAAACGTAATTATTTATAAGCATGCACTAAAAAACGCACTAATACCAGTTATAACATATACAGGTCCTTTAATTGCAGGTATTCTTACAGGTAGTTTTGTTGTTGAACAAATATTTGGTATACCAGGACTTGGAAAAGAATTTGTTACAAGTATAGGAAATAGAGATGTAACATTAATTGTTGGTGTTACGGTTTTTTATGGAACATTTTTAGTAATATGCAATTTGATAGTGGATATTTTATATGCATTAATTGATCCAAGAATAAAACTGGAGAGTTAGGAGGTTAATATTATGGAAGTAAACAAAGAATTATTTCAGCCTGTTCCATCTGAAAATAAAAACTTAGATGTAATTGTGAGACCAAGTGTTACTTATTGGAGAGATGCTTGGAACAGATTAAAAAAAAATAGACTGGCAATGGTAGGATTAATATTTGTAATATTAATTACCTTGGCTGCGATAATAGGACCTTATTTATCAAAATATGATTATCGTACAAACAATTTAATGATAAGTAATGAAGGACCAAGTAATAGCCATTGGCTTGGAACAGATCAATTTGGAAGAGATATTTTCACAAGAATTCTTTATGGAGCTAGAATATCATTAACCGTTGGATATGCAGCAAGTATTCTTAATGTTGTCATAGGTATTTTATATGGAGGCATTTCTGGATATTTTGGAGGATTAGTAGACAATATTATGATGAGGATTGTTGAAGTAGTATATGCTATTCCAATGACTATTTATGTAATATTACTTATGGTAATCATGGGTGCAGGACTTAAAAGTATAATTATAGCATTAACAATTTCATATTGGGTTGATATGGCTAGAATAGTAAGAGGTGAAATTCTTCAGCTTAAACAGCAGGAATTTGTATTAGCTGCTAAAACTCTTGGTGCACCAGACAGGAGAATTTTAATAAAACATCTTATACCAAATTGTTTAGGATCTATAATAACAACAATGACAATGTCAATTCCATCTGCAATTTTTACAGAGTCATTTTTAAGTTTTATAGGACTTGGAGTATCTTTACCACAGGCGTCTTGGGGAACACTTGCATCAGATGCATTACAAGGATATACAGTTTACCCTTATCAGTTGTTTTTTCCAGCACTCGCAATTAGTATTACTATGTTAGCATTTAATTTTTTAGGTGATGGTCTTAGAGATGCATTAGATCCTAAAATGAGGAGGTAGGTGGAGCATCATGGAAAAATTATTAGAAGTTTGTGATTTAAAAACATCTTTTTTTACGCACGCAGGAGAAGTAAAAGCTGTAGGTGGTGTTACTTTCTCATTAAATAAAGGAGAAGCACTTGGAATTGTTGGAGAATCAGGAAGCGGAAAAAGCGTAACTATGATGTCAGTTATGAGATTATTAGCTGATACAGGTAAAATAACAAATGGTGAAATATTTTTTGAAGGGAAGGATTTAAATAAAATAAGTGAAAAAGAAATGCAAAATGTTAGAGGTAATGATATTGGCATGATTTTTCAGGATCCTATGACTTCACTAAATCCTGTAATGAAGATTGGAACTCAGATAGTAGAACCATTAATTATTCATAAAAAAATGTCAAAGGAAGCTGCAAAAAAGGAAGCTGTACGTATATTGTCTCTTGTAGGAATACCTAGTCCTGAGAAAAGATTTAATCAATATCCTCATGAATTTTCAGGAGGAATGAGACAGAGAGCTATGATAGCTATGGCAATAAGCTGTATGCCAAAACTTATTATTGCTGACGAACCAACAACAGCATTGGATGTAACTATTCAAGCTCAAATACTTGAACTTATGAAAGATTTAAAAGAAAAATTAAATACTTCAATTATATTAATAACTCATGATTTAGGAGTTGTTGCGGATGTTTGTAACAGAATTAATGTAATGTATGGAGGCATAATAGTTGAGACTGGAACTACAAAGGAAATATTTTATAATTCTAAACATCCTTATACTTGGGGGCTATTAAAAAGTATACCTAATCCAAAGAGTGAAATTAAAGAAAGGCTAAAACCAATTGAAGGTCAGCCGCCAGACTTATTAAAACCTCCAAGTGGTTGTCCTTTTGCATCAAGATGTGATTATGCTATGAAAATATGCATTGAAAAAAGACCAGAAAATTTTCAAATATCTGATAATCATCAAGCAGCATGCTGGTTAAATCATATTAATGCACCAAAAGTAAAATCACCATTAGTAAAGGAGGAATAGTATATGAAGGAAAAACCATTAATTGAAATAAAAAATCTTAAAAAACATTTCCCTGTTAAAAAAGGAATGCTTGGTAATGTACAAGGAACTGTTAAGGCTGTAGATGATGTGTCGTTTTGTATTAATAAAGGCGAAACCTTGGGGCTAGTTGGAGAATCTGGATGTGGGAAAACTACTACAGGAAGAACTGTAATAAAATTGTATGAACCAACTTCAGGTAAAATAATATATGATGGCGTTGACATAGCTGGTTTTTCTTCAAATAAAATGTTAAGCTATCGAAAAAAAATGCAAATGATTTTTCAAGATCCTTATGCATCTTTAAATTCAAGAATGACTGTTGGTGATATCATTGGTGAGTCAATAGATATTCATAATTTACTTAAAGGTAAAGCAAGAAATGAAAGAATACAATATTTGCTTAATAGAGTAGGTTTAAATAGCGAGCATGCAAATAGATATCCTCATGAATTTTCTGGAGGTCAAAGGCAAAGAATAGGAATAGCAAGAGCATTAGCTGTAGAACCAGAGTTTATTATATGTGATGAGCCAATATCTGCATTAGATGTTTCAATTCAGGCACAGGTAGTAAATATGCTGGAGGATTTACAAAGAGATTTGGGACTTACTTATCTATTTATAGCACATGATTTATCTATGGTTAAGCATATATCAAATAAAATTGGAGTTATGTATCTAGGAAAAATGATGGAAATGGTAGAAAGTAATGAGCTGTATTCAAAACCGCTTCACCCATATACTCAAGCATTACTTTCATCAATTCCAATTCCAGACCCTGATAAGTGTGCACAAAACAAAAGAATAGTCTTACAAGGAGAAATTACTTCTCCTATTGATCCTCCTAATGGATGCAGATTTAAAGGAAGGTGCAGATATGCAAAACCTATATGTTCAGAGCAAGATCCAGAGTATAAGGATGCAGGTGGAAATCATTTTGTTGCCTGCCATTTATATTAAAGTTTATTAAATTTATATATTGAAAATAAAACAGACATTTTCAATATAAATTTTCACTTCATATGTAATAATTTTTACTATTAATGTGCATTTTAATAATAGTAGTTTCTTATATATACTTTCCTCATCATATTTTGTTCCAATTAATTTATGAATGACAGCGAGGTTAAGCTTCTTTTAGAAATTTATTGGAACATTGTAACAGGGGATAGTATATTATCGGTTAAATTGATTGTAAGGGGGCATTTTATATGTTGAAAAATAAAACTACAAATTTAATTTCATCAATTCTATCAGTAATTATTTTTGGAACATTAGTTACTGGCTGTGCTAATGTATCTAACAAAAATCAAAATCAGTCAACGAAGCAAAGTTTGGCAGATAATCAATTAATAAGGTATAATCTTGGAGCAGATCCTAAGACTATAGATCCTGGATTAAACGATGCACTTTATGGTGGTACAGTTATTTGTAATGCTTTTGAAGGACTTATGAGATTAGATTCATCTGACAAACCTATTCCTGGTGCAGCAGAAAAATATGAAGTATCAAGTGATCAGCTTCATTATACTTTTCATTTAAGAAAAGATGCAAAGTGGTCAGATGGTCAGCCTGTAAAAGCATCAGACTTTGAATATGCGTGGAAGAGGGCATTAGATCCCAATACAGCTTCTCCTTATGCATACCAGTTTTATTATTTAAAAAATGCAGAAGCATATAATACTGGAAAATCAAAAGTTGATGGTGTTGGTGTAAAGGCTTCAGATGATAATACGTTACAGGTAGATCTTGAAAATCCAACAGGATATTTCTTATCATTAGTGGCATTTCCAGCTTATGCTCCAATAAGAAAAGATATAGTTGAAAAAAATCCAAAGGATTGGGCTACAAAACCAGATACATATGTATGTAATGGACCATTTAAAATGAAGGAATGGAAAGCAAAGGATACATTAACTTTCATTAAAAATGATAATTACTGGAATGCTAAAAGTGTTACTTTAAAGCAAATAGACTATAGGCTGCTTGATGATGAAACTGCTTATATGAATGCATTTAAATCTGGTCAGATTGATTTCATAGAAACTCCACCAATAGCTGAAATTCAGAGCTTGATAGCTTCAAAGACAGCTGCAGTATATCCTTATCTTGGGACTTACTATTTGGAACTAAATATGGATCCAGCCCAAGCTAAGCTATCTGATGATGCTCAAAAAGCATTAAAAAATGTTAAGGTTAGAGAAGCATTAAGTTTAGCTATTGATAGAAAGCTTCTTGTTGAAAAGGTCACTAAAGCTGGTCAGAAACCTGCAACAGCTTTTGTACCAAATGGAATTCCTGATCCTTCTACAGGGAAAGATTTCAGACAAAAAGATTACTACAAAGCTACAGCTGACGTTACTAAAGCAAAACAATTACTTTCTGAAGCTGGATATCCTGATGGAAAAGAATTTCCTAAACTTGAATTTTTATACAACACATCGCAAAGTCATGGTGCTGTTGCTCAGGCTATTCAAGATATGTGGAGGCAAAATCTTGGTATTAATATTACTCTTAAAAATCAAGAATGGGCAGTTTTCCAAACTACAAGACAAAACCATCAGTTTGCTATTGCTAGAGGAGGATGGATTGCAGACTATACAGATCCTATGACTTTTCTTGATATATTTACTACTGGAAATGGAAACAATGATCCTGCATACAGTAGCAAAGATTATGATGCTAAAATTGCTGCAGCAAGAAAGGAATCTGATGCTAAAAAGAGAATGCAGGATATGCATGATGCAGAAGATATTTTAATGCAGGATATGCCTATGATACCATTATATTTCTATACTAATATAGTATGTATTAAAAATAATATTAAAGGCTTCCATAAGTCACCACTTGGATTTGTATTCTTTGATGCAGCTTATGTAACAAAATAAATATAAAAAGGTTATCCTGTGAGATTAATGGATAGCCTTTTTTATTTAAAAATATGATATTATACTATTATTGTAATATTTAGCTCTAATTAATTTGCAAATGATAGCGAGGAGAAGTTTCTTTTAGAAATTTAGTGGAACTTTGTGACAGAGGATAGTATACACAAAAAATATGTAATATATTTGAAACATATATAATAGTGTGATATTATATTAATATAATTTTATAGTATTAGGAGTGGTATTTTGAAAAAAGTAAAAGTAGTAAGTGTGTATATATTATTATTATTTTGCAGCACATTTTTATTAAATGGGTGTTCGGAAAAAAAACAAAAAGTATCAAATGAAAAGCCAGTTTTAGATAAATATCAATACATTAATGCAACACTTAAAGATGAGCCAAGAACATTAGATCCATCAAATGCAGTGGATGTGAATTCAAAAACAGTTCTTGCAAATGTTATGGAAGGATTAACGAGATTAGAAATTGATAAGGATGGTAATCAAGTTATTAAGCCAGCTGGTGCAGAATCATGGGATGTATCATCTGATGGACTTACATGGACATTTCACTTAAAGAAGAATAACTGGTCTGATGGAACTGCAGTTTCAGCAAAAGATTATGTTTATGGAGTAAAAAGGACTTTAGATCCTAAAACTAATGCGATAGATGCAGTTTTGTTATCACCAATAAAAAATTCAATGTCTTATAATAACAATAGAGTAAAAGAAGATACAGTTGGTGTAAAAGCTATTGATGATAATACTTTACAGTTTAATCTTGGGTATAAATGCCCTTATTTTTTATCTTTAACCTACTTAAATATTATGTATCCTCAAAGAAAAGATTTTGTTGATAAATGTGGAAATTCTTATGGAAAAACAAAAGATAGTTTTTTGTATTGTGGTCCATTTGAAATAAAGGATTGGACAGCATCACAAAAAATAATATTGGATAAAAATCAAAATTATTGGGACAAAAATTCAGTAAAATTAGCTAATGTAACTTTTGATTTTATAAGAAATGAAAATGATAGGGAATCAAAAATTAAAAATGGTACAGTTGATGCAGCACAATGTTATAACTTTAAGTATGAAGTATCAGATGCAAATAAACATAAAATCAGCTTTGTTTCCCAAACAGAACCTACAACATATTTTAATTTTTTTAATCAAAAAGATAATCTTTTTAGTAATATAAAAGTAAGACAAGCATTTATTTTAGCTGTTGACAGAGAAGATTACATAAAAAGATTATCCAGTAATAATTTAATTTCTGCTTACAGTTTTACACCTCCAGATGTTCAAGTTGATAAAGACAAACTATATAATAATATTAGTGATGAACCAGTAAGCAAGCTTACTAAGAATAATAACAATTGCAAAGATCTTTTAATTTCTGGACTTAAAGAATTAAAGATGGATACAGATACTTCTAAGTTAACAATAAACTGCATAAGCCTTGGTACAGATGACATTTCAAGAAGAAATGAAGACTTGATTAAATATATGTATGAGAAAAACCTTGGAATAACAATAAAAGTTCAATACTTAGGATTGAGTGATTATGAAAGTAAATTATCTGATGGAAGTTTTCAGATAGCCTGTGGAGCAATCTGTAATTCTCAGTTTAATGATCCTGAATCTATGCTTAATATTTGGACTCCTGATCAGTCTTTATATCATACAGGTTATTCCAGCAGTGATTTTAATAATTTATATAATAAAGCTGATAAAGCTGATGCAGGTTCAAGAAAAGATTTGTTAACTAATGCTGAAGATCAGCTGATATGTAAAGATGCTATAGTATCACCTATTGCATATGGTAAAAAGACATTAGCATATTATGATTATGTAAAAGGAGTAATGTATCCAATGTATGGTGCTGATATTGATTTAAAGTATGCTTATACTATGGGTAGGGAAAGTGGATCAACAGTTAATAAAAAATAAAAAATATTAATTTGTGAATTATAGCGATGAGAAACTTCTTTTAGAAATTTATTGGAACTTTGTGACCGAGGATAGTATATTCTTGGTTACAAAGTTTTATTTATAGAAATATTAGAGATGTTAGATTTATTATTATAATTGTTATTTATTAAACCTAATATCATCATTATTACTGCATTTACAATAGAAATTAAAGCAGTTGTTAGAAACTTTTTTGGTATTAAAAAACATAATACAATTAAAATAGAAGTTATTATTACAGAATAAAATTTGAGTTTATTTCTTCGCTGTATACTTTTAATTGGTTTATTTACATTATCCACAGGTGCAAATACTATAACTAAAATTAATGAAATAGTTTGTAATATTATTGTTGCAATTATATTTATCGCTAAAAATTTTCCTGTTAAAATAGATATTAAGAATATAATAAAACTCATAAAAAAGCATCTTAAGTAAGTATCTGCATGATATCCTCCTAAAAACAGCCTCAGGGGACAAAAAAATACTAATGAAATTATAAAATATTGCTCTAAATGTACTAAAAAAAACAATACAAAGTATACAATAGCTTTAGTCAAATCACTAAAAATGCATAATAAACCATACTCCATTTTCTTTAATTGAATTTCAGTAAAATCAGAATTTGTTTCTCCGATTTTCATTATTAAATTATGTATAATTTTATTCATTTACATCATACCCTCTTTAATTTAAATCTAACGAAGAATGTAGTTCTCTCTTCAGTGCTCTTAACTGTAATTAAACCATTATTTTGCTCTACAAATTGTTTTGTAATAAATAATCCATAGCCATGATCATTTCCTTGGCTGATTTTTGTTGAAAAACCTTTATCAAATATTTTGACTACTGAAATTAATGGAATGATATCTCCATTATTAGATATTTCTATACAAAATTGATTATCTTTTAAGTATGTAATAAATGAAATCTTTTTATTTTCTAATTTTTTTGTTATTAGTGCTTCAAAAGCATTGTCAACAAGGTTACTAATTATACTTATTAATTCAGATTGATTAATATTTAATGTACTAAATGGTTCATTTATTAGTACATCAAATTGTATATTTTTTTTTACAGCATAGTTGCTTTTTAGTGATAGTATTGCATCAATATAATCATTTCCTGTATTTAAATATTTAAATGATGAATGTAATTCATTTGATAAAGCTGATAAATACTGTTTTATACGTTCAACAGTATTAGCCCTGTCTAAGCAGCATAAGGCTTGTATAACATTTATATGGTTAGCAAAATCATGCTTTTCCTGCCTAATTATACTTATTATTTCCTCCATATTTTTTATTTGAGTTTCTTGAGTAGTATAATGATTCTTAATTTCTATAAATTTCTCTCGTTCTATTAAATTTTTTATTTGAAGAATAACAAAAATACAGAATATAAATATTATAATAATGTTATATAATTCTTTATTTTTCATATCAAAAATATCAAAATTAATACAAAAAATAAAAAAACTAAAAACACCAATTTCTAATATTAAATATGAAATTGTATACTTTTCTTTTTGATATAATTCAGGAATATTAAAAGATATTTTTAATTTTGGCAATAATAAAACTATTAATATTTGAGACATTTTACATAATATAGGAAATATAGTGTTTAAAATCTTTTGATTACCCATAATTTCACTCAAATTCATCTTTAATACTATCATACTTAAAAAAGAAACAAACATTTCTGTAATAATAATAATGGAAAAAAACATAGAATAAGCAACTGCAGATTGAAAAAAAGATATTTTTGTAATAAATTTTAATAATATTATTGTATAAGCTATTAATATTAATGTATGAAATATAAAAGGAATATTTGTAGTACTCCAAAAATTTACAACTACAAATAAGACAATAAATATTATTGATCTTACTTTATTTTTTAATATAAAACCTTTTTTATTATAAAGAAAACTGAAAACCCTTAATAGTAAAAATGCTTCAATAGTATCTAAAACTATTTCTTTAATAATATCCATATTTAAAATCTCCTAAATATACTTTCTTCGGTCACATTTAGTTCCACTTAATTTATAAATAATAGCGGAGAGAAGCTTCTTTTATAAATTAAGTGGAACTTTGTGACAAAGGATAGTGTAAACTCAACATAAATTATTCATATAAGGCATGTACAAAACCAAGTCAATAGCAAAAAAATTACGTATTTAAAAAAATACGTTTTAATTGATATGAGTAAATATATGAATAAATGATAACTGATTTTTTACTTAAAATCAAGTAAATTTTATTGAAGCAATTAATAAACTATAAAGAGTTGACAGGAGATCAGAGTTATTAATACTATTTTTATGGACATATTTAGTTCCAATTAATTTGTGAATGATAGTTAAAAACTTCTTTCATAAATTAATTGGAACTTTTTGATAAAGGATAGTATAGATTTTGGTTAAGAATAAAATAAAAATTCATTGTAAGATAAATTTCTATTTTATTCCAGGAATTCATCTGGACATTTAGGTTGTTGAGACATAGCTGTAGAACTTTGCTTGATTGCAAGTATTCCAACTAATAAAGAAACAAGACCAATTGATTTCAATGATTTAGATATTATGAATTTTTTTAAAGATTTCATAATTTTACCTCCTTTTAAAAATATATTAGTAATATTTAAGAAATAATATTATGTACCTTTTTATAAATAATATATTTTAGAATTTTGGTTATAATATCATAATATACTTTCCTTGTAACATTTACTTCCAATTAATTTGTAAATAATAGCGAGGTAAAGTTTTTTTAGAAATTTATTGGAACTTTGTGATTTAGGATAGTATATATTGCATTGAAATATCTTAATTTATTAGTGAAAGTTTTGCTATGAAGATGAGAAAAACATAAGTAAAATGAGTGCAAATATTGAACTGAATAATTACTTTATATTATATTTTTTATTAATATTAATTACTTTGTATAAATTAATTATAAATAGTTTAATATAATAAATCAATGAAAATATTACCAGTAAACGTTTTCAAATAAATTACTTTTTATATAATTATAATACTGCTCTTCTATCTTGAAACAAAATAAATTGAATAGGATATAATAAATTGTTATAATGTAAAATATATTATCTTTGGTAACAAAATTTGATTAAATTTCTAAAAAGACTAATTTTTTTATCATTTATAAATTAAGTGGAACTAAATGTTATTGAGAATAGCATAGGGCAAATAGAGGAGATGATGCATTAAATGAATATAGGAATTAATACATTTGTACTTAAAGATGCTGACACAGCTATAATACCAGTGTTTAATGAAACAAATGATTTAAAAGTTGAAAGTATTCAGAAACTGTATAAGCATTTTAAAGAAAATAAAAAATTTAAAGGCAGAGCAGGAGGGATACTTACAACAATAAATATATCAGAAAGCATTAGCCAAGATATTATATTTGTTGAATTAGGAAGCAGAGAAGAACTAACTTCAGAAAGTATAAGATTTTCATTATCATCAGCAATAAAGAAAGCAATAGAAATTAAGGGAAGTAAAGTGTATGTCGGAAGTATAATTGACGAAAAACTTATGCTTGAAGATATTATTAAGTCTGTAGTTGAAGGAATTGGCTTAGGTGCTTATAAATTTGATAAGTATAAAACTGAAAATAAAGATAACATTAATCTTGAAGTCAGCCTTGAAAATGATGAAAATTCCAGTTTAATAAAAGAATATATTAGTGAAGCTTTGTTACTTGTACAGACAACTAATTTAGCAAGGGATTTAGTAAATGAACCATCTAATGTTATATATCCTGAAACACTTTCACAGGCCGCTGCTCAAGCAGGTAAAAAATATGGTTTTCAAGTCGAGGTATTTGATGAAGCTGAAATTAATGGATTTGGTATGAAATCATTTTTATCTGTAGCAAAGGGATCTGAAAATCCTCCTAAACTTATTGTAATGAGATATTTTGGAGATGAAGCAAATAAAGAAGATATATTGGGATATGTAGGAAAAGGACTTACATACGATTCAGGCGGGTATTCATTAAAACCTACTACTAGCATGGATACAATGAAATCTGATATGGGCGGGGCTGCAGCAGTTATTGGTTCAATAAGTGCAATTGCAGAAAGAAATTTAAAAGTAAATGTAATAGGTGTAATAGCTACATGTGAGAATTTAATATCTGGAAGAGCTTATAAGCCTGGAGATATAATTGGCTCAATGTCAGGAAAATCTATTGAAGTTTTGAACACAGATGCAGAAGGAAGACTTACGCTTGCAGACGCAGTACACTATATAATTGAAAAAGAAAAAGCTAGTAAAGTTGTGGATATAGCTACATTAACAGGTGCAGCTCTAGTTGCACTTGGAATTACAACTACTGCTGTTATTACGAATAATGATGAATTTTATAAAAAGTTAGAAACAGCTTCTTTAATTACCGGAGAAAAAATATGGAAGCTGCCAAGTTTTGATGATTATAAAAAACTTATTAAATCAGATATAGCTGATTTAAAAAATACTGCAGGAAGAAATGCAGGAACTATTACTGCAGGCTTATTCATAGGAGAATTTGTACAAAACAAACCTTGGCTGCACTTAGATATTGCAGGTACATCCTGGGCAGAAAAGGATAACAGCTATTATTCAAAAGGTGGAACAGGTGTTGGAGTAAGAACCTTATATTATCTAGCAAAAAATAACTAAAGAATTATTTCTAATTAACCAACCATGCCGCCTACAGCACAACCATGGATGAAAATAGTTACAAGCTATTTTCTAGCCAATTTATTAATGATAGCAAGGTAAAACCCATTCTAGACATTTATTGAAATTATTGACCGAGGATAGTATTTTTTATTGAAAAGTTATGTGTAAAATACATAACTTTTTTGTACTGCAAATAAATTTATGATATACTTTGTTTGGGTATGTTTTTCTCTGTCGTATTTAGTGAAACTTTGTGACAGAGATAGTGTACAATAATGTTACAAAATAAATTTATTTTTTTAAGGAGTAGAAAATGGAAGAAATAGAACAGATAATATTATACAGAAATATTTTAAAGGACAGTGTAATAAAAAAAGCATACAAGCTTTTGAAATTATATGAAGATAATAATAGTGATTCAAAGAAAATTGATAAAATATATTATGAATTATATAGTAAGTTAATTCAATTTTCAGAAACTAAAAAACTGCAGGGAGATGCATGGAAGAATTATTTACTCTCATTAATAGCAGCTGATGAAAATATATTTTCTTTACAATGTGAAAAGTCAGTAATTGATAAAAATGATACATTGTTTAATTTAGTAAAGCATGATAGCGAAATATTGAATAAATTATATAATATTAATTTATTCAATAAAAATAGTGAGCTTAATAATGTTATTAGTGATTATAGTCCAGTGGAAAATGGTAATTACTCAAGTTCTCTTGAGAATAATTTATCAGTACTGAATTACATATTTAATAATTTTACTTCAGCTGACAATTTATCAGTTGAATTAATGAATTATTACTCAAAGTATGGATGTGGTATATTATCAAAGTATTCTGCATTTACTTGGAATAATGAAATAGGATTGAATCCAGTTAATAATCCTGACAAGATAACTTTTGATGATATTATTGGATATGATGATCAAAAGAAAACATTAATGGAAAATACAGAGGCCTTTGTAAGAGGAAAAAAAGCTAATAATGTGCTTCTTTTTGGAGATAAAGGAACAGGAAAATCATCTTCAGTTAAAGCATTATTAAATAAATATTCTAAAGATGGTCTTAGAATTGTTGAAATAACAAAAGAACAATTAATTAATTTTGTAGATATAATAAATTCAGTTAAAAATAGAAGACAGAGGGTTATTATATTTATTGACGACCTTTCATTTGAAGAGTCTGAAATAGAATATAAATGCATGAAATCTATAATAGAGGGAAGAATTGAAGAAAAGCCTGATAATGTGATTATATACTGTACAACAAATAGAAGACATTTGGTTAAGTATAATTTCAGTGATAGAAGCAATGATGAAGTTAATTCATCAGATTCTATGCAGGAAAAGCTTTCGCTTTCAGATCGTTTTGGAGTTACTATTACTTATTCAGCTCCAACACAGAAAGAATATTTAAAGATAGTAGAAGGCTTAGCAGCAAAAAATAATATAAATATTCCAGCAGAAGAATTAAGACAAAAGGCAATTCAGTGGGAGCTGTGGCATAATGGACGTTCAGGAAGAGCGGCTCAGCAGTTTATTAATAATCTGTTAGGACAGTTAGAATAAAAATAAGTGAGGTAGCTATGAAATATAGATTAGAAAAAGATTTGCTTGGTGAAAAAAATATTGATGAAAATAGTTATATTGGAATTAATACAAAAAGAGCACTTGAAAATTTTGATCTAAAAAGTAATACTGTTAATTTAAATTTGATTAAAGAAATAGCTGTTGTAAAGAAGGCAGCAGCTATGGTAAACAAAAATCTTGGTGCTATAAAAAATGAAAAAGCAGACGCAATAATTAAAGCTTGTGATGAAATTATAAATGGAAATTATAGTGAAGAATTTAAAACAAGTGCATTTCAAGGCGGAGCCGGCACTTCTACAAATATGAATGTAAATGAAGTTATTGCAAATAGAGCTATAGAAATATTAGGAGGCATAAAAGGCGACTATAATATTATTCATCCACTTAATGATGTAAATATGAGTCAGTCAACAAATGATGTGTATCCTACAGCACTTAGAATTGCATCTATAAACCTTATAAGAAAGCTTAGTAAGGAACTTTCTGAACTTCAAGAAGCATTTCAAATTAAAGAAAATGAATTTTCAGATATAATAAAACTAGGAAGAACTGAGTTAATGGATGCTCTTCCAATGATGCTTGGCCAGCAGTTTGGAGCTTTTGCAAAAGCATTAGAAAGAGACAGATGGAGAATTTATAAAGTTGAGGAAAGATTAAGACAGGTAAATATAGGCGGTACAGCTATTGGTACTGGACTTAATGCATCAAATAAATTTATTTATATGATAACTGATGTACTTCAGAACTTAACTGGACTTGGTATAAGCCGTTCAGATTTTCCAATGGATATAACTCAAAATTGTGATGTTTTTGTAGAAGTTTCAGGACTTTTAAAATCTTGTGCAGTAAACCTTATTAAAATATCTTCAGATTTACGAATTTTAAACTCAGGGCCTAAAGGTGGATTTGGAGAATTAATTCTGCCAGAGTGTCAAGCAGGTTCAACTATAATGCCTGGAAAAGTCAATCCTGTAATTCCTGAAATGATTACGCAGGTGGGTATTAGAGTTATATCAAATGATTATTCTATAACTACAGCTGCTTCTATGGGACAGCTTGAATTGAATGCCTTTACTCCATTAATTGCAGAATGTCTTTTAGAGTCATTAGAATTGTTAATAAATGCTGTGAGAATATTTAGAGAAAAATGTATTGAAGGTTTATCAGCAGATGAAAAACGATGCAAGGACAATTTCGAAAATTCTACAGCAATTGCTGCAGCATTAATTCACCATATTGGGTATGACCTAGCTAGTGAAATTGCTAAAAAGTCATTGGCTGAAAATAAAAGTATAAGAAAAGTGTTGTATGATGAAAATATTTTATCAAAAGAAAAAATAGATGAAATATTAAATCCATATGAGTTAACTAAACCTGGCGTACCTGGTTTTAAAGAATAGCATTTTAAGTGAAAAATAAAGAAATTTTATTTTTTACACAAAGGAGGTAAGAAAAAGTGAGCTTAAATGAGACACCAAGATCAGAAAGAGTACATATTGCTCTTTTTGGCAGAAGAAATGCTGGTAAGTCAAGCATTATTAATGCAATTACAAATCAGGATATTGCTATAGTATCTGATGTAAAGGGTACTACAACTGATCCTGTATATAAATCTATGGAAATACTTCCTATAGGACCATGTGTAATAATTGATACTGCTGGATTAGATGATATAGGTGAGCTTGGAAATTTAAGAAGAGAAAAAACTTTAGAGGTGCTGCAGAAAACTGATATAGCATTAGTTGTAATTGATTCTTCTGCAGGTATTAATGAGTATGACAAAGAAATAATTGGTATCATAAATGAAAAGAAAATACCAATTATTATTATTCTAAACAAAATAGATAAATGTGATAATATAAATGAATTATCAGAGAAAATAAGTAATGAAATTAATATTCCTGTAACTTTAGTTTCTGCAGTTACTAAAAATGGAATAAAAGAACTTAAAGAAAAAATAATAAATGTACTGCCTGAAGAAGAGGACAAATTTAAAATTGTAGGAGATTTAATAAATCCTGGAGATTTTGTAGTTCTTGTAACTCCTATAGACAAGGCAGCTCCTAAAGGAAGACTTATACTGCCTCAGCAGCAGACAATAAGAGATATTCTAGAAAGTGATGCAATAGCAGTAGTTACAAAAGAATATGAGCTCAGAGAAACATTAGAAAACTTAGGAAGAAAACCTAAAATGGTTGTTACTGATTCACAGGTGTTTTTAAAGGTTGCTGCAGATACACCAAAGGACATATTTATGACTTCTTTTTCTATTCTTTTTGCAAGGTATAAAGGTGATTTAACGGAACTTGTTAAGGGAGTTAAAGCTATTAAAAAATTAAAAGATGGTGATAAAGTTCTTATTTCTGAAGGATGTACTCATCATAGACAGTCAGATGATATAGGAAGAGTTAAAATTCCAAGATGGATACGTCAAATAACAGGTAAAAAAATAGATTTTGAATATACTTCAGGAACATCTTTTACTCAAGATGTAAAGAAATATTCACTTATAGTTCATTGCGGCGGCTGTATGTTAAACAGGAGAGCAATGGTTCAGCGAATAAATGATGCTGGAGAGTTTAATGTTCCTATAACTAATTATGGTATGCTAATTGCATATGTCCAAGGAATTTTAGATAGAGCTTTAGAGCCGTTCCCTTTAGCTAAATATATATGGAATGAAGAGTAAAAAATAAAACTGCACAGCAGTTTTATTTTTTTATAATATATTTACATTTTTAATATTTGTCCTCTAGACAGCCAGCATTGTTTTGGTTCTCGAAATTTATTGCTGCTTTTAAGTTTATTTTTTCTAAAGGCAACTCTTAAAATATTATCCCATAATATTAAAAAAATCTTTTTTGGACTCATATTAATATTTACTATTGTAAAGCCAAATCGTTTTGCAATAGGGTGGAGCAGTGTTACACCATATACAGCTTTCAAACCATCATATTCACCATTAATCAGAGCATTTTTTATGTTTTGAAGCTCATCTAGTAATAAAGAAGATACAATATCAAATTTATTATCAATATTTTTTATTTTAATATTATCAATATGTAATTCACCAATAGTATCACCTTTTTTAATTATGCTTCCATCTTTTAGTAAAATTTCTTTTCCCTTATATGTGTAAATATCTATATACAGTATTTTTATTTTAGAATGTAAGATATATGGAAAATTATTTTTTCTAGCAATATAACTTTCAAATTTTTGAAATAATTTATTAAAAGCATTACTCAATTATGCAGTTACCTCCAGTGCAAGTTAATCTATCCTTAGTAACAAAGTTCAAGAAAAGTATTAAGGAACTTTTATAAAAGGTGTTGTGTCAATATTATTTTGTATTTGATTTATTGTAACAAATTCATAACCTTCATTTAAAAGCTCAGGAATTATTTTTTCTAATGCACTTATTGTTTTAAGAGGAGCACCTTCTGCTCCATTACTATCATGTAACACAAGTATGTCACCAGGTTTTATTCTATAGATAACTTTATTAATTATATCATCAACAGTAGTTTTTTTGCTCCAATCTGCTGCATTAATAGACCAAAGCACAGTAGTCAAATTATATTTATTTATATAATATTGTGTCAAAATATTAAATGTGCCCCAAGGCGGTCTTATAAAATCAACTTTGACATTAATATCACTTAAATATTTAATTGAACAATCAAAGTCTTTTTTAGTTTCAAAGGGAAAACTAAGCCAGGCGCTTTTATGCTTTAAAGAATGCAGACCAATAGAATGACCGTCCTCTTTAATCTTAATAACAAGTTCTTTGTTATTATAGGCCTTTTCAGCAACAAGAAAAAAAGTACACTTAACATTATATTTTTTTAATAAATCTAAAAGAATTGGTGTATATCTGTAATCAGGACCATCATCAAAGGTAATGGCTATATTTTTTTTATCAGTTTTAAATTTTTTAATGGTTGATTTATAAATATTTCTATAGTAAAAATTAGGAATAATATTGTAAATAAAAAACAACAAAAAAATACAGATAAAAACTATGTACATATTGAAAATTACCTCCAGCATTACATCTTAATTGTATTTTGATCATTTCTAATAGCCTACACCTAAAACAGTTATTACATCATAAAAGCTCAATTATATATTCTCCAACCTTATTGGCTTTTAATTCTTTTTTTATATTACGAATATTTTGTTTGATATCGTTTAATCTTTTATCAGAATAAATATAATCATCAAGGCAGAGTTTAATTTCTGTCATATTATTTTTTACTATACCAAGAGAATAGTTTTTAATAAATTTTGCGTTTTCTATCTCCTGTCCCATAGAAGGTGCTACTATAATCATAGGTAATTCCATATATATTGCTTCAAAAATTGATATACCTCCAGCTTTTGTAATAAGTAAATCAGAATTTTTCATATAGTCAGCTACATCATTAGTAAATCCAACTATATTTATATTATTTAGATTTTTCTCATTTTTTTCATTTATTAAACTATTATATAATGATTCATTTTTTCCTGTAATAATTGTACTATGAATTCCTTCTTTATAGTTAAGCCATGAAAAAAAACCATTATCAAGTTTTAAATTACCTAATCCTCCACCCATTATAAGGAGTTCCTTACAAATCTTTTCATTGTTTTGCACATGTGGAGTATACTCTAAAAAGTTATGTCTAACAGGTACACCTGTTACTTTAATTTTATCTTTATGTATACCTTTTGTAATTAATATGGATTTTATTGAATTAGTAGCGACAAAGTATCTATCAGTATTTGGATGAATCCATTCCATACTATGAACTACATCAGTTATACAGGTAACAAGCGGGATATTTGAATTATTTTTGTCTTTAAACTTTGAAACAAGTCCTGAACAAATAGGAAATGTTGAAACAATCAGTTTAGGATTAATATCCTGCAAAAAACAAGACATTTGGTTAAGTTTTGTTAAATAAATAAATTTATCAGGTAATGAATTAGAATTACTTTTTTTTATAGTATAAAAAAAATTATAAACAGGTGTAATATGTTTAATAAAAAAATCATATTTTTTATAAAAGTTATATTTAGATGCTGGAAAAATTAAATCCAGCAAGTCTATTGTGGTTACATTTAAGTTTGGTCTTAGTTTTATAGTCTGCTCAGCAATTGCTTTAGCAACACTATTATGTCCAAGCCCAAAGGAGGCAGTTAATATTAAAATATCTGTTTGTTTTTTCATAATCACGTCTCCTGAAAAAGTAGTTAATAAATACAGTGGAATATATAAATTAAAGAATGTTTAAGAAATATTTATAGTGAATTTATATATTATATGCATCATTTCTCCGTTTAATTAGCTGTTCAGATAATGTGACTATGTTTTCAATAGAATAATTCTTTGAAATTTTATCCATATTAAATCTCATCTGTTGTAGAATGCTAGGAGTAGTTATTAGCGTATTAATTACTTCATTAACTTGTTTAATTTTATTTATTTTTATAGCAGTACCGCTTTTAACTAAAAATTCTGCATTTTCTTGTTCCTGACCTGGTATTGCAAATGGTATTATCAGTGGAAGCCTTTTGACAATAGCTTCTGATGTAGTAAGACCGCCAGGTTTTGAAATAAGCACATCAGATATTTCCATTAAATGAGGGATATCCTTTGTAAATCCTAGTATTTCTAACTTAATGTTTTGATATTCTGCATTTTTAATATATTTTTTTTCAAGAGAACGTTTTAATGTTTTATTATTTCCACATACAACGATTATCCTTATGTCATTTTCATTTTCTAGAAGCTTTTTAATTACTCTTGATATTGCACTCAGTCCCATGCTTCCCCCCATAATAAGCATAGTGAAATAATTACTATCTTTAATTTCTATATTATTATAATTTAGCAGAAAATCTTTTCTAATAGGAATTCCATAAGAAAAAACTTTATTTTTAGGAATTTTTCTTTCCATTATAGATTCTTTAGTGTATTCACTGGCTGTTATATAAGCATCTACATTTTTATCTATATAAGCATAATGAACTTTAAAATCAGTTACGACAGAAATAAAAGGTATATTAATTTTTCTGGTTTCTTTTAGTTTTGTAGTAACTGCAACGGAAAAGGGATGTGTACCTATGATAATATCTGGATTACATTGATTTATCAGTTTATAAACTTTGTATTCAATATTTCTAAGAAAATGTTTCATGAATTTATCGTTAAATTTTTGCATATCACTTATTCTATATAAATTTCCATAAAATTTTGGCCAGCTTGTAGCAAGAAGTTTATACCCATCTACAACGAAAGCATTCATCACTTTATTACTTTCTTTTATAAAGTCAAATTCAACAGTATTATATCCTTTTGACTTAAAACTGTCTGCTAAAGAATCTGCAGCTTGATTGTGACCTTCTCCAGTTGAAGCAGTAAGTATTAGAACAGTTTTCATAATCAATTTTTATCCTCCTGATACTCTTAACTAGTTAAAAAAGAATAATCATATTAACAATTAACAAATAATTCTAGTTTATATTATTATAATTCCATAAATGAAAATCTGCAAGTCAAAAGATTATATTCTTAATTAACATTTAATTAATTTTTGCTCAGTTAAGTCCGAATTATACTAGTATAAGTCATAAAATCCCTCTATATTTTTAAAAGAAGCTTTATGATACTGTCATTTTATAAATTAAGATGAGTTAATTTTACTTGAGAAAGGAACACTATATTTGAAAAAACTTGATAAAAAAATAATATTATTTTATAATAAAGTTATTTAGAGATAAAATAACAGGAAAAGGTGATAAGAATGGCAGATAAGATAAAAATGGAGCTACCTATAGTCGAAATGGATGGAGATGAGATGACAAGAGTCATCTGGAAAAAAATCAAAGACATATTATTAGAACCATACATAAATCTAAAAACTGAATATTATGATTTAGGATTAGAAAAAAGAAATGAAACAGAAGATCAAATTACAATTGATGCTGCAAATGCAATCAAAAAGTATGGTGTTGGAGTTAAATGTGCTACTATTACTCCTAATGCTCAAAGAGTTAAAGAATATAATCTTAAAAAGATGTGGAAAAGTCCTAATGGAACTATAAGAGCTATTTTAGATGGTACTGTATTTAGAGCACCAATAATTGTTAACTGTGTAAAGCCGTTAGTGAAAACATGGGAAAAACCAATTACTATCGCAAGACATGCATATGGAGATATTTATAAAGATGTTGAATTTAGAGTTCAAGGAAAAGGTACTGCAGAATTAGTTTTCACATCAGAAAATGGCGAAGTATCTAAGCAGGTAATTCAAGATTTTATAGGATCAGGTGTTATACTTGGCATGCATAATATAGATAAATCTATAGAAAGCTTTGCAAGAGCATGCTTTAATTACGCACTTAATGTAAAGCAGGATTTATGGTTTTCTACAAAGGATACTATTTCTAAAATATATGACCATACTTTTAAAGATATATTTCAAGATATTTTTGAAAATGAATATAAAGAAAAATTTAAAGATGCTGGAATAGAATATTTTTATACATTAATTGATGATGCAGTTGCTAGAGTTATAAAATCAAAAGGCGGAATGATATGGGCATGTAAAAATTATGATGGTGATGTAATGTCAGATATGATTTCTACAGCTTTTGGAAGTCTTGGAATGATGACATCAGTATTAGTTTCACCTGATGGAAATTTTGAATATGAAGCTGCTCATGGAACAGTACAGAGACATTATTACAAACACCTTAAAGGAGAGGAAACCTCAACAAACTCTGTAGCAACTATATTTGCATGGACTGGAGCATTAAGAAAAAGAGGTGAAATTGATAAAATTAATGAATTAATCAATTTTGCTGATAAATTAGATAAAGCTATAATTAATACTATTGAGGAAGGCACAATGACTAAAGATTTAGCAGGTATAGCTGATTTAGATAATGTAAATGCAGTTAATACAGAAGAATTTTTATTTGAAATAAAGAAAAGATTAGACATCTTATTGAAGCAAGCATAATCGCTAGGAGGATAATAATGGAATTGACATTAATTAAGAAGCTTTATAGAGAAAGTGATAAATTTGATGGAAGTATAGTGAAAGTTTCAGGATGGATTAGAACTATAAGATCATCCAGTACTTTTGGATTTATTGAATTAAATGATGGAAGTTTCTTTAAAAATATTCAAATTGTTTTTGAAGATAAATTAGAAAATTTTAAAGATATTACTAAACTACCTATTAGCTCATCATTAGTTATTGAAGGAAAATTAGTTCTTACTCCGAATGCAAAACAGCCATTTGAAATTAAAGCAGACAAAGTGACAGTAGAAGGATTATCAAATAATGATTATCCGCTGCAAAAGAAAAAGCATTCCTTGGAATTTTTAAGGACAATAGCTCATTTACGACCTAGGAGTAATACTTTTTCAGCAGTTTTTAGAGTTCGTTCATTAGCAGCCTTTGCTATTCATAAATTTTTTCAAGAGCAGGGTTTTGTGTATGTGCACACTCCAATAATAACAGGCAGTGACTGTGAAGGTGCAGGGGAAATGTTTAAAGTGACTACTTTAGATTTGAATGATATCCCTAAAGATAGTAATGGAAAGATTCAATATTCAAATGACTTTTTTGGAAAAGAAACTAATCTTACTGTAAGTGGTCAATTATCAGGAGAAGCATATGCGCTGGCATTTAGAAACATTTATACATTTGGACCTACTTTCAGAGCTGAAAATTCCAATACAGCTAGGCATGCAGCAGAATTTTGGATGGTTGAACCTGAAATTGCTTTTGCTGATTTAAAAGATGATATGGAATTAGCAGAAAATATGGTTAAGTATGTAATTAATTATGTTATGGAAAATGCTTATGAAGAAATGCAGTTTTTCAATTCTTTCATTGATAAAGGATTATTTGAAAGACTTAATAATATTGTAAATTCAGACTTTGGTAGAGTAACTTATACTGAAGCAGTAGAAATATTATTAAAGTCTGGTGAGAAATTCTCTTATCCAGTTGAATGGGGTATAGATTTACAGACAGAACATGAAAGATACCTTACTGAAAAAGTATTTAAAAAGCCTATTTTTGTAACAGATTATCCTAAAGATATTAAAGCATTTTATATGAGAGTAAATGATGATAATAAAACAGTAGCTGCAATGGATTTATTAGTACCTGGAGTCGGAGAAATAATCGGAGGCAGCCAAAGAGAAGAAAGACTAGATTTACTAGAGAAAAGATTGGATGAACTGGACCTAAATAAAGAAGATTACTGGTGGTATTTAGAGCTTAGAAAATATGGCGGAACAAAACATTCTGGTTTTGGACTTGGATTTGAAAGAATTATAATGTATATAACAGGAATGACTAATATAAGAGATGTAATTCCTTTCCCAAGAACCACAGGTTCTGCAGAATTTTAATTAAATTACTATGCTTTCCTCGTCACATTTAGTTCCAATTAATTTGTGAATGATAGCGAGGGGAAGCTTCTTTTAGAAATTTAATGGAACTTTGTGATCGAGGATAGTATATTATAGAACTAGCAGAAAATGTTGGTTCTATTTTTTTTGAAAAATTTAGATTTAGAAATAAAGATATAAAACTATAAAAGAATATAGATATAAAAGAATAAAAATAGATAAGCATATAACTAGATATAGTAAACATGCGGTTTTAAGCGTTGATAATTAAAAAATGTCATAATGATAAACAAATTATGGAAATCAACAAAGAATATTAAAGCTGGAGAATAGATCAGGTAGACAGTATTGAAATTAAGCTATTTTTCAATTAATTGGAATTATAAGTACTTAAGCAAGTATGGTAAAAGGCAAAAATATATGATAAAATAAAGTTGTAAAGAATAAATGTAAGACTTTTTTATTATACTTTTCTAGTATACATTTTGTTCTAGTTAATTAGAAAATAGCTTGTCATTATTTTCACCTGTGGTTGTGCTGTAATTAGCATGGTGGTTAATTTGTGAATGATATCAAGGAGAAGATTTTTCCGGAAATTTAATGGAACTTTGCGGCCGAGGATAGTATATAATGAAATAGCATGGGAAAAGGAAACAGAATCATTAGATAATGTTTTACAAGAAATACAAAAAGAAATATTTGATAAAGAAAGCAGTGAAAAAGTAATATCAGATAAGATAATAAAAGTAAGGTTAAAAAATAAGCAAAGCAAAATATTATTTATCCATAAGGTAAACCCGGAATTTATAAATGATTTTTCAAAAAATATAGATTATTGTAATTATATTTAGTGAAGAAATAGTTGTTAAAGCTATAGGATTAAATTAAGAAAAGGTAAGGGAACTAAAAGTAAAAATCAACAATAAAAAGCAACAGGGGACAGCTTATTTTTTAATAGCTGTCCCCTGATTGGGATGTGTAAACTATATTTGTTAATACTCTTCAAGTGTTTAGAAATCATTCTACTTTATTATTAATGTTATTTTTCCGTTTGATTTACAAACTTGAACTTTTTCTTTTGAATCTTGCAGAAATTTATCACGTTTATAAATTATATTTTGATCCAAACTCTTCATTTTATAACTAAAATTTTTATCAGTTTCTCCTGTCAAAATTATTGACATTTCTTTTTTTTCTATAGACATAATTTATACCTCCTCATGAAAGTAATCAATTACTAATTTATCATCTCTAAAGTCTATAAACATTAGTACTGTGACATCATATTCATTTAAATTCTCTTCACTATCAATGAATTGAAATCCTCTATCTTTATACCAACTTACCTTTTCTTTTATTGCATCTATAATCAGACATCTACAACCTATAAACTCCGACAATTCTTTACACTGTGGTGTTATATATTGTATTATTGTTGAACCTATACCATTAGCTTGATATTTACTATCTACAGATAAACACTTTAAACATATTACTGGATAGATATTATCATCATAATCTAGTGGTATCTTTAATTGTATAAATTTCATTGTAAAAAATGCAACAATATCATTATTATATCTTATTATGCACCATAAAAAGCAGCAGGGGATGGTTATTTTTAAAAATTTTTTTAAAAAAACTTGCAAATTAATAATTATTATTGTATAATAATAATTGTCAAAAGGATACATACAAAAAATAAAAATAAAAATATATAGTATACGGAATTTAAGGAGGAATATAAAATGAAAAAATTTGTTTGTTCAGTTTGTGGATTTATTTATGAAGGTGAAGAGGCTCCAGAAAGATGTCCTCAATGTAAAGCTCCAAAGGAAAAATTTGTTGAGAAGGTTGAAGGAGAATTATCTTGGGCAGATGAACATAAAATTGGAGTAGCAAAAGATGTTGATCCAGAAGTTTTAGAAGGATTAAGAGCTAATTTTACAGGTGAATGCACTGAAGTAGGAATGTATTTAGCAATGAGCCGTCAAGCAGATAGAGAAGGATACCCAGAAATTGCTGAAGCATATAAGAGAATTGCTTTTGAAGAAGCAGAACATGCAGCAAAATTTGCAGAACTTCTTGGTGAAGTTGTAACTAATGATACAAAGAAAAATCTTGAATTAAGAGTTGAAGCAGAACATGGTGCCTGCCAAGGTAAGAAAGATTTAGCTACACTTGCTAAAAAGTTGAATTATGATGCTATACATGATACTGTACATGAAATGTGCAAAGATGAAGCTAGACATGGAAGTGCATTTAAAGGATTATTAAATAGATATTTTAACTAAGCCGACCATATATACTTTCATAGCTCACAAAGCTCCTACAACCCTTTGTAAATAAAGGGCTGTAGGAGCTTTTTTATATAAAATTTTGTTTTTACATCTGGCAAATTTTGTTCAAATTACTTCATGATTATGGTGAAGTAAAGAATATTTTCAAACGATGGAGTTAGAAAATTTATATTTACTGCATTCAACTTAAAGTTGAATGCAGTATCCTCATACATTTCATCAAAACGTAAAGTGATAGGTTTAACTCAACAACAAATAGCAGAGAAACTAAATGTATCATTTCAGGCTGTTTCAAAGTGGGAGAATGGAACAACATTTCCCAATACAGAATTGTTGACTGACCTGTCAGATTTACTTGGAGTAACAGTAGATGAAATGTTAAGGGGTAAGGATTCTGATAATTCAGGTCTCACTTATAGCAAGGCTGGTGTAGATATTCATTTTACAGATGCAATAAAACGCGAAATGAACAATAGCATTTCAACAGAACATCCTCGAGTTCTCAATGGATTATGTCCTTTGTCAATATTTTGGTTTGACTACACAAAAGACATTGTAAAAAATCATGTTGTATCAATTAATTATAACGAGTATCCTAACGAATTTAGAAAAGATGAATATAAAGGCAGAAGCATGTTAGTTAAAAAGATAAATATGCTCCCTGTTGAATGTATAGTAAGAGGATATCTAGCAGGTTCTGCATGGTTAGAATATATAAAAACAGGCTGTATTTGTGAAATTCAATTGCCAGGAGGGTTAAGAGAATCACAAAAGTTTGAGACCCCGTTATTCACTACTTCAATCAAAGCGGAAATCGGTCAACATGATGAAAATGTGTCATTTGAAAAAGCATGTGATATTCTTGGCAGAGATTTAGCTGAAAAGGTGAAAAATAAATCCATCGAATTGTATCATAAATGTGCTGATTATGCTCTTTCAAAGGGAATTATAATCGCTGACACTAAATTTGAGTTTGGTTTAGATGAAAACGATGAATTAATTCTAGGTGATGAAATCTTTACACCGGATTCGAGCCGCTTTTGTCCCCTTGATAAATATGAAGCTGGCAGAGTACAAGATAGTTTTGATAAACAATTTCTTCGTGACTGGTTGAAGGAGAATGGCTATATAAGCTTAGCTCCTCCTAACCTTCCTGAGAATATAATAAAGATAACAAAATATAAATATTTGGATGCATATCGGATTTTAACTGGTAAACAGTTAGATTGTTAACTATTTGTTTCCTTTTAAAAAAAATGCTTGCAAATTAATAATTATTATTGTATAATAATAATTGTCAAAAGGGTACATACAAAAAATAAAAATATATAGTATACGGAATTTAAGGAGGAATATAAAATGAAAAAATTTGTTTGTTCAGTTTGTGGATTTATTTATGAAGGTGAAGA
>JAUZPN010000040.1 GCA_030705885.1 Bacillota bacterium
GTTGCCATTTCTACTGTAGAAGGCAGATTTATTATAACCTTTTTTGAAGGTGTCGGCTTCCAAACATCAATAACTGCTTCACAAATTTCAAGTGCATAGTCAAGCTCTGTTCCAGTAAAGCTTTCTGGAGAGTACTCAAAAGCAAAATCAGTTTCAGGATACTTATCTCTATACTCATTCAAAAGTTTTGCTCCACTAACTGCAATCTCTATTATCTCTTCCTTACTCTTCTCAAAAACTACTCTTCTTTGAAGTGTAGACGTAGAATTATAAAGATGAACAATTGCATTCTTAGCACCTTTTAATGCTTCAAAGGTTTTGTCTATTAAATGTTCTCTAGATTGAGTAAGTACCTGGACTTTAACATCATCAGGAATAAGATTTTCTTCAATTAATGTACGTAAAAATGTATACTCAGTGTTTGAAGCTGAAGGGAATCCAACTTCTATTTCTTTAAATCCCATATCTACAAGTAATTTAAACATTCTTAACTTTTCTTCAACATTCATAGGTGTAGGAAGAGACTGGTTACCATCACGTAAATCTACACTGCACCAAATTGGTGCTTTTTCAATCTGCTTGCTAGTCCATTCACGGTTTGCAAGATTAACATTTGGATAATGTTTATACTTTGTAAAAGACATATTATCACTCCTAAAAATTATTTTTTAAAAAACTTATAATAACGTCAAAAAACCTCGTCTCAAAACAAGAGACGAGGTTGAACCCGCGGTACCACTCTGATTAGTTTTCGTTAACAAAAACTCACTTTTCGATGGCTATAACTTTAAATTCAATGGCTATTACCATCTATCCCTATAACGTGGGAGTTACGTTCGACCCTACAAAATTCAGGCGACAGCTCACAGATGAGTTCAAAACCTTGAAATTACCGAATCACAGCACCTTCGGCTCTCTGAAAATTTCTTAATTTCTAATATTTCTGTTCATAGCTTTTGGATGCTTTTTATTATAAACCATTTTGATACAAAAGTAAATATATTATTTAAAATTTTTACAAAAAAAATTAAAATACATATCATTTTTTATGTGCTTTTGGTTAGACTAAGATTAAATTATAATAATTTAAGGGGCGATAAATATGAAAAGTTTGCAAGGAACTGAAACCAGTAAAAATTTAGCTAAAGCTTTTGCTGGAGAATCTCAAGCTAGAAACAGATATACTTATTACAGCAAAGTAGCTAATAAAGAAGGTCACATGTTATTATCAGACATTTTCATAGAAACTGCTGATAATGAAAAAGAACATGGATGGATTTTTTTTAACTATTTAATTCAAGGCTTAGGAAAAGCAAAAATAAGTGTAAACGCTGACTACCCTATAGGCATTGGAAATACAGAACAAAATCTTTTATTCGCAGCAGAAGGTGAAAAAGAAGAATGGGGAACTGCCTACCCTACCTTTGCTGATACAGCAAAAAATGAAGGATTTCCTGAAATTGAACTAACATTTAGAAAAATTATTGAAATTGAAAAAGAACATGAAAAGCGGTATTTAAATTTCTTAAACAAATTAAAAACAAACACTTTATATAAACAAAACACTCCAGTAATGTGGAAATGCAGAAACTGCGGATATATTTACGAAGGCTTAGAAGCTCCAAAAGCATGTCCGACATGCTTTCATCCACAAGGATACTTTGAAATAATTTATCCTGAAAATATGTAATATATACTTTCTTTGTACATTTAATTCAAATTAATAAAAATATAGAGTACAAAGTATAAAGTTCAAATATCAACTTAGCAAATATGAAAATATAATAAACTTAGTTAAATCCAAAAGTTCCATAATACTTTCGGAAAAGGATAAGTTATTTAAATTTGATTTTTAGTTTTACAGTATCACTTAAATACCCACATAGGATTTTCTTCTATGTGGGTATTTAATAATTTGAAAGATCAATATCACCTATTTTTAAATTACTTTTTTATTATACCATTAAATAAAAATACTAAAACTAACACTTGTCCAGCAATAAGTGGCATTATAGGAATTTGAATTGAAAAATTATACTTTATTGATAGTACTATCAATAAAAGTGAAGTTAATAATACTAAAGTCTGCATTGTAATATAGCTTACAAGTTTAATTTTCTTATCCATAAAATTCCTCCATAAAATTTTATTTAATTTTAAATTTATCTATATTACACCTTTTAGCCTATGATTTTTTTCTTATCCATACCAATAATACTGCAATTAGTCCAATTGAAAGGACACCAATCATTGGTACTAATTTACTTATGCCAATTTTATTCTTTATATTATCATTTGTAACTATTATTATTGTAATAAATAACCCTAAAGATATTATCAAAAAAATAATTTTAATTATATTACCTTTCATAATACTAGTAAATCTCCTTATATTTTCACATATAGTATATTGTTAAATCTAGTTGTATTTTTCCTATCATTTGTAGAAACTATAGTAGCTGCAAACATAATAAACCCTCAAGTTGCTAGTTCCACCTTCAATAATAATGCAATCGGACTTATACTACTTTTTTTGTCAAATAATATGAATATGTTACCCTACATATAAATAGCCTTTATTGGATCCATTTTAGAAGCATTAACTGCTGGTATTATACCAAATATTATTCCAACAATAACAGAAGTAATAGTTGCACCTATAAAGCTTCCTGCTGTCATTACAGGTGGGAATGGTAAGAAATGGCCTGCTATTTTACCAAAGAGAAATCCAAATAATATTCCAATTATACCACCAATACCTGTAACCATAATTGATTCAAATAGAAATTGCAGTAAAATACTTTTAGGTTTTGCTCCAATAGCTCTTCTTATACCAATTTCTCTTTTTCTTTCAGATACTGAAACATACATTATATTCATTACACCTATTCCACCTACAAACAAGGATATACCAGACACAAACGCTATAAACGCAGTTATACCACCTATAACTTTTTCTAATGCCTTTGTTATTGCTTCAGGATCGTGAAGAACATACTTACCCTGCAAATTAGGATGATTCTGATTAAGTTCTTTATTTACCTTTTCAAAAACCTTATTTCTGTCCATTCCAGGCTTAATATAAATATCTAAGCTTGAAATTGTTTCACCATTATTCATATCATCAATTGTTTTCTTTGATACATAGGTAGAAGATCCTGTTAGAGAAAACATCCCTGCTTCTGCTGAAACTCCTATCACTTCGTAATTATCACCATTAATTGAAACTCCGTGTCCTAATGCTTTTTCAGGTGAATCAAAAAAACTTTTAGCAGTTTGAAAGTCAAGAACAACTTGTTTCTTTGAACTTTCATCTTTATTAAAATTACGACCATATTTTATATTTAAATTTTTACCTTCATAACTATCTAACATAACCATTGAATTTTTATTGAAATAAGAAATTTGACCAGAGGTAAAGCTAAATCCTGCCATTCCTTGAGCTGCTTCTACTTTTTCAACACCTTCAATATCTTTAAGATAATAAGTATCAGATTTACTGAATGGTTCCATTAAACTTGTATCAGTTTCTATATTATCAGCCTGAAAAGTAACATTCATTTTATTAGCACTAGTATCCACCATAGATTTATTTACTTCTGCTTTTAAACCACTTCCAATAGATAGAATTGTCACTACAGAACTTATCCCAATAATTATTCCTATCATTGTTAGAAAAACTCTTAATTTATGAGATTTTATACTATATAATGAAGTTCTAATTAAATTTATTATTGACATATCTAATCCACCTTCGTTATCAATCCATCTTTTAAATGAATTACTTTATTAGCATATTTTGTTAGATCGCCATCATGTGTTACCATAATTATAGTTTTATTATCTTCATTTAGTTTTTTGAGTATATTCATAATATCCTCACTGGTTTCGCTATCTAATGCTCCTGTAGGCTCATCAGCAAAAATTACATAAGGATCATTAATTAGAGCCCTAGCTATTGCTATACGCTGCTGCTGTCCTCCAGACAATTCCGAAGGAGTTTGCTTCTTTTTATTTAACAATCCTACAGTATCAAGGTATTTATCAACACGGTGGCTCTTTTCTTTCTTTGAAATATGGTTTCTTTCTTTATAAAGCATTGGAAGTTCTACATTCTGTCCTATTGTAAGAGAATCTATTAAATGAAACTGCTGAAAAATAAATCCCATATGTATGTTTCTAAGTTCAGATCTTTGATTTTCATTAAGATACGTAACGTCCTTTTCATTAAATATATATTTTCCACTAGTGAAATGGTCTAGAAAGCCAAGAAGGTTCAAAAGTGTTGTTTTTCCGCTTCCTGATTTCCCCATAATCATGAGAAAATCCCCTCGTTCAATAGTTAGATTAATATCCTTTAATACATGTAAATTCTGATCTTTTAATTTGTAAAATTTATTGATATTTACTAACTCTACAAGTTTATTCAACTATAGTACCTTCCTTCATTCCCTTAGCGTTTTTTGATATAATGTCACCTTCTTTTAAACCAGCACTAACAGTAACATCTGAAGATGTACTATCTTCGCATGTAATCTCCTGTTTTGTTAACTTTTTATCTACAACTTTGTATACATACTTTTTGCCAGATTCTTCATATATTGAGCTGCTAGGTATTTTAATACTATCATCTGTTAATTTAATTGTTGCCTGCACATGAAATCCATTTGTTAAACTATTCTGCGAATCCATAGATATATCAACATCATAATAAGACATATTATTTGAACTTCCACTAGCTGCAGCTTGAGCACTTATTACTGCATCTTGTGGTCTATTACCTATACTTTTTACTTTTCCAGTAAGCGTCTTATTAGTAGCAAATATAAGTATTTCTGCTTTTTGATTTTCTTTAAGTTTTGGCTGATCTTTTTCATTAGCACTGCCTTTTATGTAATATGTAGTTGATTCTACTACCATATAAGGCTTTGTTGGATCTTTTGCAGAATCATACACAAGTACTTTTCCATCTATTGGAGAATTTACAACAGTATACTCTTTTTCTTTTAATGGTTTAATCTGATCCTCATAAGTACTAATTTGACTTTCGATAGTATCTATTTGATCTTGATAACCACTTAATATAGAGTCGCTGCCTACACCTTTAGTTGGATCTGTTGCTATATCATTCTTTAATTTTGTCTGTTTATCAATCAGTTTATTTTTCTGATTTGTGCTGGAAGTAATCTGACCGTTTAACTGCGTTATCTGATCAATAATTTGATCATTTTTATATGTAAAAAGAGTATCACCTTTTTTTACTACTTGGCCATTAGTTATAGAAACTTTATTTACATTTCCTTTTGTACTATCTAAAAAAATACTTTCTGTATTTTCTGGAGTAATTACACCATTTACAAATACTTTGTCGCTGCTGGGTACAGTATATAGAGAAATTTGGGGAGTTTTATCAGCTGTAGTAGTTTTTATCTTTGATACAAATAACAATACAATTGTTATAACAACTACTATTACAGCACAAATAATAATGTATTTCTTTTTCATTCTTCACGCCTCCTAGAATTGAATAAAAAAACATCCATAGTTAAATAAAGCCATAGATGTTTTAATTGTTTTTACATATTAATATTTTGTTCTTCTTTTTTTGAGAAGAAAACTTCTTTATCCATATTAATAAATACAGCCATCAATATTGGAAGTATTAAGCTAGATATTATAGTTAAGCTAAATCCGCTTTTTACTATGCTGTAAATAATATCTATTATTATACAAGTAAAATACATATAAATACCTGCTGCTTTCTTACTTAATATTAAACTAACACTTACAACAATAAGTAATGACAAAACTATTGTGATAATAATGTTGGGAATTGAGAGTGCAGAACTTACTTTAGCTGCCTGATCAGCTGGTAATAAACCTGCTACCTTATCTTTCATGAAATAAGCATAAATAGCTCCTATGATACTAATAAAAGAACCTAAGATTACTAAAATTGATATTGTAATAATTCCTGCACCTATTTTTTTAGGTTGATTAATTTCCATGATATACCTCCTAAAATTAAATTTATAAATTATATATTATATAGTAATATATAATTAACTAATTAGAAAATATGACAACCTACATAATAAAGCTATATTCTGCTAAATTAATTATTAAAATAATTGTCCACTTTCTTTAATTTTCAATAACAAATTAACCGTATATACTATAATATTGTAAAAACTTGATACAATAAAATTATATATACTTTAGCATAAAGTGTCAAAAGCTTTCTTTCGTCAAAATTCTTTATAAAGCTACAAAATTGTCGAAAATAAAATTTATCATATAAATGGTTCCACTAGACTTATCACTTTTAGTCGTATTGAATAGAATCCAGTTTTTTCTTTCTAAAACAAAGGCTTTTATAGATCTTTCTTCACCTTTATTTTTTCATTAAAACTTGCGAACTTGCATCTAATGAAGGTTTATAGAACTTCCAAAGATAAATAAATCCTAATAAAATTATTATGGTTACTACAATTCCACCTTCAGGTCCAAATTCTCCTCCATTTATAAAATTGTTGGCTGGTATTTTCAAATTATACATTCCAGAAGTACCTTGTCCACTTACTAGAAATCCACATACATTACCCTCAAAATAGTTCCAAGTTATATGGTACCCAATAGATAACCAAAGATTGCTTGATTTTATTGCCATATATGCAGTTAATAATCCAAATAAAAATAAATTTACATAACAGAAAGGGTTCATCCCTGGATTTAAAGAATGCATTAATGAAAAGATAATAGCAGATACAATAACTACAACATATTTATTGTTAGTCTGCTTAAGGACAGTCATGCAGTATCCCCTTGAAAACATTTCTTCATTTATTCCAACAAATATAAATACAATTAATCCTGTAACTAATGAAAAGCCAATATTAGGTTTTGTTAATGAATTTAATAACAATATATTTTTAGTTACAAGTAATACTATAAAGACTATAATTAATGAAACTGCTCCAAATATTAGTCCTATTATCAAGTCTTTATATCCTTTTTTTATATTTATAAAACCAATTTCTTTGATTTTCCGTTTATCATACACCTTCCAAAATAAAACAACAAAAAATATCATACATAAACATTGAACTATATTACACGCAAAGCCCAAAGGGCTACTAATATTACTTACAGCAATTTGAATATTATTAACCTGATTTAAAGAAATTTTTTTAGATATTACTTCAGTAATAAAGTAAATAAATACAATTATTCCGGCAAGCAAATTAGCTCCTATAAAAAACGAACTGAATACTGAAGCTATTTTCCAGCCTGAACGAACTTGCGAATTTTTGTTAATAAAAATTTTTTTCATATGAATAACACCCTCATATTTTTTAATAGTTATATCTTTTAAAAATATATCATAATTTTGTATATTTTTCAATAAAAACATTATTTAATCTTTAAGGTGTATTTTTATAACAAACAACAGTTTAATTCCTGACACTAAATTATTTTTTCTCTTTAACCATCATCTTAATAATTTTATCTCCTTTAAAAACTCCTATACCAAATAGTAATATTGCTGCTATTGCAACAAATATAAGTCTTCCATTTCTGTTAATGCCAATATTGCTTCCAAAATAAGCTGAGATAACAATTCCTGGTATTCTTCCTATTGTAGATATAATAAAGAATCTCTTAAATTTCATTTCAGTTACACCGCAAATATATGATAATGCGTCTTTAGGTACACCTGGAATTATATAAAGCATTAATACTACATATTCAATTTTCCCATATTTAAATACTCTTTCAAAATAATTTCTGCTTTTTTCATTTATTATTTTTTCTATTAATGGTTTACCAAAATAATGTGCAACAGAAAAGCTGAACATTGTGCCTAATGTAATACCAATCATTGAAATTAAAGTACCTTCTAATGTTCCAAAAATATATCCTCCTGCGATTTGAACTACTTCACCAGGAATAAAAAATATTACTACTTGTATAAATTGAAGAAAAGCAAAAGCGAATGTACTGTATTTACCATAAGAAATAATCATATTTCTTATTTTTTTAGGATCTTTAAATATGTAGAAATATTTATTGAAATATTGGTATGCTGTAATTATTATTATAATTGTAATTAAAAACAAAACAATTTGGTTTCTGTATTTCTTCATTAATTTTATTATACTTTTCATTTTATCACCTGCTTTATTTTTTCCTTTGTTTATACTACACTTTCATTGTCACAATTTCATCATACTTCACTTTTATTTGCTTAAGATCCTGCCAAAAAAGTGCTTTTTTGCTTTCATCCCTGAAAAGTGCTGCTGGATGAAAAGTCGGCATAATATATACACCTTTTCTCTCTATCCATTTTCCCCTATCTCGTGTTATTTTAAACTCTTCTCCAATTATATATTTCATTGCTACTGCACCTAAACATACTATTATTTTAGGTTTTATAAGTGCTGCTTGATTTCTGAGATATGGAAGACAACTAATTGCTTCATCCTCTAAAGGAGTTCTATTATTTTCTGGTCTGCATTTACATATGTTACATATATAATAATCTCGGCTTCTTTCTAAATTTAACGATGTAAGACCTTTCGTTAAAAGCTGCCCTGCTTTTCCTACAAATGGTCTGCCCAATCTATCCTCGTCTGCTCCAGGAGCTTCTCCAACAAACATCAACTTTGCTTTTGGATTACCCTCTCCAAAAACAACATGAGTTCTATTTTCACTTAATCTACACTTATTACAACCTTCACATTGATTAATTAATTCCTTCCAATAAAGCATTCCCATTTATTACATCTCCTTCAAAGTACCTTTCCTTTAACTTTATTTTGCTCATAACTATCAGTTTTATCTATCTTATATATCTTATATATTTTATTATTAAGCTTTATTATTTTTTGTCAACTGGTATTTGTTTAATTCATAATTTGATTCTCCACACTCCACTAAAAAATGCTGCATTTTTATTAAAATTACAAATTGAAGTTGATTTTTGTTACAAGCAATCCTTGTTGTAAAATTATGTATTTTTGTTGTAATTGTTTACAAAAATAATGCTTGAATTTTATAAAAAAATGTTGTATAACATATATATAATATATACTGACTAGTCAGTATTTAATAATTTTGAAAAGGAGGATTTTAGTATGAAGTTGTTTAACGTGTTTAAGACAGAGTCAAAATCGATATGGGATAATAAAATAAAAATAATTGCAATTTTAGCTGTTATCATAATTCCTCTACTTTATACTTTTAGTTATCTAAAAGCCTATTGGGATCCATATGGTGATCTCAAAAACTATCATGTTGCAATAGTAAATAATGATACTGGTGCCGTTTTGGATAATGAACAAGTAAACTATGGAAATGATATTGTTAAAAACTTGAAAGATAATCAAAAAGTCGGTTTTGAATTTGTTAGTAGTGAAGCTGCAAAAAATGGACTTAAAGATGACAGATATTTTGCATCATTAGAAATACCTGCCGACTTCTCTACAAAAATTGCTGATGCAAAAAACGGAACTGCTGAAGCTCCTGCATTAACGTACAAATCAAATAACAAGAAAAACTATGTAGGAACAAAAATTTCAGGTAATATTAAAACTGAAATATTAGAACAAATAAAAGAAACCATTTCAAAAAAATATGGAGAAACTGCATTTGATTCAATATATAAATCAAAAGATGGTTTAGCTGATGCTTCTTCTGGAACTGATAAACTTATTAATGGTACTATAGAAATTATTGATGGTAATAATAAAATAACAACTAACTTAAATAAGCTTAATGACTCTATTCCATCAATGCAAAGTGGTACTACAGCTCTTAAAAATGGTTCAAATGCACTTACAAATGGCTTAAGTCAGTTTAATTCAAGTATTCCGAAAGTATCAGATGCAACAAATCAGCTCTCTTCCGGTGCTGATGCATTAAATAAAGGTTTAACTACAGCAGCTCAAGGAAGCTCAACATTAACTGCTAAATCTAAAGATTTAACTGATGGTGCTAATAGTTTATCAAACGGTTCAAAAGGACTTTCTGATGCTGATACTCAACTAACTGCTGGTGAACAGAGCTTATCCGATGCTGGCAAACAATTAGCTGATGGTGCTACTGGTTTATCTGATGGTCAAAAGCAACTGACTGATGGTGCTACTGGTTTATCTGATGGTCAAAAGCAACTGACTGATGGTGCTACTGGTCTTTCTGATGGTCAGAATAAATTAACTGATGGTGCTACTGGTTTATCTGATGGTCAAAAGCTACTAGCTGCTGGTGTTTCTGATTTATCTGATGGTCAAAATAAATTAGTTGCTGGTGCTACTGGTTTATCTGATGGCCAGAATAAATTAACTGATGGTGCTACTGGTTTATCCGATGGTGAAAAGCAATTAACTGCTGGTGTTTCCGGCTTAACTGATGGTGAAAATAAATTAGTTAAAGCTGCTGCTGGCTTATCTAATGGTGAAGATCAATTAACTAATGGTGCTTCTGATTTATCTAAAGGTGCTGATGGTTTATTAAAGGGTCAAAAACAGCTATCTGATGGTTACAATAATTTAAATGATAGTTACAATAACACTCTAATTCCAGGTTATATGCAGATGACATCTGGTTTAAAAGCTGGAGCTGATCAGCTGGCTGATGGTTCAAAAAATGTTCAAGCTGGAGTTAATCAGCTTGTTACATCAACACAACAAAGCCAAGCTGCAATTATGAATGCACAAAAATATTTACAAGCATATTTAGCTAACAATCCAAATGCTAGTAAAGATCCTAATTTACTATCATATATAACTAGTATGCAGTCAATATTAAGTCAGTCTCCTGACAGCAGCAAACTTATTGCTTTAACAAAAGGTACTGATTCATTAGTTACTGGTGCTTATGGTTTATCCAGTCAGCTTGATGCCAAAAATTCAAATTCAGCTGTTTCATCATACTTAAATGGAATGAATGGATTTTATAATAATGGTGTTAAAGTATATGTAGCTGGAGTTAATAACTATGTTGCTGGTACAAATTCTTATATAAATGGGGCAGAAAATTTTATATCTGGAACAAATAATTTATTTATTGGATTTAATCAATATATATTTGGTGTTAATAACTATATAACTGGTACAAAAAAATATATAGCTGGTGTTAATCAATATACAACTGGTGCAAACAACTATATTGCTGGTGTTAATCAGCTTACAGCTGGCACAAATAACTATATTGATGGCGTTACTAAATATATTAATGGTACAAATACCTATATAGATGGTGTTAGCAAACTTACAACTGGTACAAATACCTATATTGCTGGTGTTACTCAATATATTGATGGTACAAATAAATATATTGGTGGTGTTAATCAATTTAAAACTGGTACAAATACCTATATTGCTGGTGTTACCCAATATATAGTTGGCACAAATAAATATATAACTGGTGTTGGTCAGTATACTTTAGGTACAGATAATTATATATATGGTGTTAAATTATACAGGGGTGGAGTTAAACAACTTGCATCTGGTGTTTCTCAGTATACTGATGGTGTAAATCAATATACAAATGGTGTAAAAACTTTAGCTTCTGGATTAGATTCTTTATCACAAGGTTCTCATAAATTATCTGATGGATTAACTACTTTAAATACAAATATGCCATCTTTATTAGATGCATCAAACAAGCTTTTATCTGGTTCAACTGAATTAAATAATGGTATAACAGAACTTAATAACAAAATTCCAGATTTAGCTTCTGGTGCTGAACAGCTTGCTGATGGTTCATCAAAGGTTGGAGATGCATTAAACACACTAAATAATGGTGAAAAAGATTTAAGAACCGGTTTAAATGATGGAATAAAGAAAATAGATGATAATGTAAAAACTCCAAGCAAGGATCTTGGTTCCTTCATAGCAAATCCTATAAAAGTAAATGATACAGATATTGATCCAGTATCTAACTATGGTTCAGGATTAGCACCATACTTCTTACCAATATCTCTTTGGTTAGGTGCAGTGCTTATGATGCTAATATTAAAAATCAAAAATGATAAATATAGCGATTTAAATGTAATTGAACTTACAATAGGTAAATATATACACTATGCTGTACTAGGAGTAATTCAAGCTATCCTTTTAGGATTTGTAGTATATGCTGTTGGAATAAAACCAACACATCCAATAATGCTCTTTGGTTTCTTAATTGTAACAGCATTATCCTTTGATGCAATACTTTACGCATTAGTAAGCTTATTAGGATTAGTTGGTGAAGGTGCTGCAATAATACTTTTAGTATTACAGCTATGCTCAGATGCAGGTACATTCCCAGCAGAACTTTTACCAAAGTTTTTCCAAGATATCAGCAGTTTCTTACCATTTACTTACGTTGTACAGTCTGCTAGAGAATTGCTGTTTGCATCATCAGTTAATAGTTCTATAGTATCTAAAGATATTTTAGTATTATGCATTTTTGCATTACTATCTTTATGCTTTGCTTCTCTATTCTCTAAGAAAGGTCAAGCAATAAATACTGCTATAGAAGAAGCTTTAGATGAAGCTATCGTTGATTAAATGTTTTGTATATAATAATTGAAAAAATTTTTAGTAAATCGTAAATGGCATGAGTATTTATTACTCGTGCCATTTTTTTAGTTGAGAGTGGAGAGTCAATTTGTGTTTTTACAAAAATATAAGGATAGTGTATAATCATAGCATATACTATACTATAAGTGCAGGTGATTATAATGGAAGTAAAAGAAAGAATCGAAAAATTAAGAGAATTAATGAAAAAGAACAAAATGGATGCATACATAATTCCAAGCTTTGATTCTCATCACAGTGAATATGTTACTGATTATTTTAAATGCAGACAATGGATATCAGGCTTTACAGGCTCTGCAGGAACTGTAGTTATCACGCTGAAAGAAGCTGGTCTTTGGACAGATGGTAGATACTACATACAAGCTGAAAGAGAGCTTTCAGGCTCTGGCATAATATTATTTAAAATGGCAGCACCAGGCACACCAACATATACAAACTGGCTGAACTCAACACTACCAAAAGGAAGCACAATTGGTTTTGATGGAAATGTATTTACTATTGACATGATTAAAGAAATGGAGGAAACCTTTAAAATAAAAAATATATCTTTAAAAATGGATCTTGATTTAATAGGTATGTTATGGAAGGATAGACCTTCTCTTCCTTCAAGTCATGTTTTTATACATGAAACTAAATATTGTGGAAAGTCAAGAACTGAAAAATTTAATGAAGTAAGAACTGAAATGAAATCTAAAGAAGCGGATTATTACCTTCTAACTTCCTTAGATGATATTGCATGGCTTTTAAATATAAGAGGCAATGATGTACCAAACAATCCTGTAGTTATGTCAAACGTTATTCTGTCACTTAATAATTGTTATTTATTTATTGATGATTCAAAAATTACTAAAGAGGTAAAAACTGAATTAGAAACTGATGGAATTGAAATAAAAGCTTATACTGAAACTGCTGATTTTTTAAAGATGTTTAATAGCAGTGATACAGTTTTATATGATTCAAGCATGACTAATGCATATTTATATAATGCAATTAATCATAATGTTACAAGAGCAGAATATCCAAATGTAACTTCTAAACTTAAATCTGTTAAAAATAAAACTGAACTAGAAAATTTAAGGCAGTGTCAAATACTTGATGGAGCTGCTATGGTTAAGTTTATAAAATGGCTTAAGACTTCTCCTTCAAAAGAGCAGATTACTGAAATTTCACTTTCAGACGAACTTGAAAAACTTAGAATAAAAAATCCTCTTTGTGTTGGAACAAGTTTTGATACTATAGCTGCATATAAAGACCATGCTGCAATGATGCACTATAAAGCATCTGCTAAGTCCCAATATGCATTAAAAAATGAAAGTCTGCTCCTTGTAGATTCAGGCGGTCAGTATTTTAAAGGAACTACAGATATTACAAGAACCATAGTCTTAGGAAAGCTTACTGACGAAGAAAAAAGGGACTTCACTCTTGTATTAAAATGTCATATTGCCTTAGATACTACTAAATTTCTGTATGGTGCAACAGGTTCAAATTTAGATGCAATTGCAAGGCAGCCTGTATGGAAATATGGTATTGATTATAAATGTGGAACTGGTCATGGTGTAGGCTTTTTCTTAAATGTGCATGAGGGTCCTCAAAGGCTCAGCCCTATTCCTAATACTACTATACTTGAAGAATCCATGATTTTAACAAATGAACCTGGAATATATAGAGAAAACAAACATGGAATTAGAACAGAAAACATGATGGTAGTAGTTAAAGATGAAGAAACAGAATTTGGTCAGTTTATGAAATTTGAAGCAATAACTTACTGCCCTATTGATTTAGACGGAATAGATAAAACTCTGCTGACTCAAGATGAAATAAACTGGCTTAATAACTATCATAAAAATGTATATGATAAGCTTTCTCCTTACTTAAATGAAGAAGAAAAGGATTGGCTTAAAAAGGAAACTAGGTATGTGTAATATTTACACATACCTAGTTTTATACTAAACCAATTTATTTTTCACAGCATACACTGCCAGCTGAGTTCTGTCTTTCGCACCAGTTTTTGAAAGGATGCCGGTCATTAAATTTTTAACTGTACCCTCTGAGTAACCCATTTTTTGAGCTATTTCAAGGTTACTAAGTCCATCTACCACATAACCAATAATATCTAATTCTCGGCTTCCTATGCCCATACTTTCAAGAGTTTTAAAATAATCCTGGGATTTTACCTGTGGAAGCATTTTACTCACCCTTTGTAAAATAGCAGTCTGCATTACTCCAAGTCCATTTATTGTACTCCTTATAATATTAACTAATTCCATAGTTTCAATCTCTTTCAATACATAACCATCGGCACCATTTTGAAGAGCTCTTAAAATGTCTAGGTCATCATTAAAAGTTGTTAATATAAGTACTTTAATTTTACTTCTATAATTTTTAACAAGCCTTGTTCCTTCAACTCCATCACACTTTGGCATTTGTAAATCCATTAATACTAAGTCTGGATTATGATTTTTGCATAATTCTAATGCTTCACATCCATCTGAAGCACACCCTAAAACTTTAATTTCTCCACTTTTTTCAATTATGTATTTTAATGCTTCTGAAAAATTAACCTGATCATCTGCTATGATTATTTTAATCATTTAAATTATCCACCCCTGTTATTATTGGTATTTCAATTCTTATATTAAATCCACTTTCTCCATCAGATCCACATTGAATTATACCCCCATATTTTTTAACTCTCTCTTCCATGCCTGAAAGTCCATACCCTTTTCTAATTTCACTGCAGCCTTTTCCATTATCAATAATATACATTTTTAATATTTTTCCGTCCAGCCTTATAATAATATTTATTTCATCAGCATTTCCATGTTTAATTGAATTCGTAACTGCTTCCTGACAGATTCGCAAAATAGATTTTGAAAGCTCAGGCTTAACATGTATATTACTGCATTCATTTGTAATAACTATTTTAATATCAGAATTTTTAAAATCAGCAGAAAGTCTTTCAAGCTCTTGAAACAACATACCTGTATCCTGCCTTTCAGTCATCATATCATATAAAGAAAGTCTTAATTCCTTAAGCCCCTGTCTTGTTACCTTGTTAGCTGTTTTTATGGATTCAAGCATTCGATCATTATTTTTACCAAAATCCATTATAGCTCCTTCATGTATTTTCACAAGAAAAGTTAATGTATGTCCTATCGAATCATGTATCTCTCTTGCAACTCTATTTCTTTCCTTTAACACTGCTAATTCTTCTACAACCGCCATATGTTGACGAAGCTTATCATTTGCTTCAGTTAATTGTATATTCTTTTCTGAAAGTTCATTTGATAAATTTCTGTATAAAGTAATATCAGTAAATGAAACGACCCTGCCTATCTCAATATTTATACTGTCCTTAACAGACTGTACTGAAACTCTAAAAATTTTACCATTATCAATATTAAGATGCATTTCGCCAAAAATAGGTTTTTCATAACATTTTAATATAGAATTCATCAAATTAGTATTGTTATAATCACCAATCATCCTTTTACTTAAGTAATTACAAAAATCATTTACATTACATCCTTTATATTCAGCAAAAGTATTTATAAATGAATTATTTTTTAGTACAATTGAATTTGTATTGTCAATTAAAATAATTGATGCTTCAACAGTATCAAAAACTTTACGCAGTCCAGCAGGAATTGAATTTAAAAATCTATATCTAAAGGTTAATGCTGCAAATAAGAGAAGTGAAAGTGAAAAGCTTAATGGTGTTACATCAATTTTAATCATTAATATTTTTGTTAAATACATAATATTTGAAATAATAGGCACAGTAACAGCAATTATAAGTAAAATTGATTGTTTCTTTTGATTACCCAGCATAGTAATAGTATATTTAATAATCATAATTGTACCTATAAAAACATAAATGTATGTTGAAATAATATTAATCCAAAATGCAATACCATATTGTCTTCCATAAATATTAAATTCTTTATAATAAAGACCATGCTTAAAATTTGTAATAAGTAAAATATATTCTATTATAGGTATAATCAGCATTCCACACAAAACTACTCTATTTTTTCTGAATCTATTTTTAGTATATACCATAGAAAAAACTAACCATGCAAATCCTATAAAGCATATAGCAACACCTTCAAATATTACTGCAACCCATTTTAGTTGCAATGTTGTAGATAAAATTTCAACAATATACCCTGATGACCAAATAAATATTAAAGCTTGACAGAAAATAAATGAATATAAAAGAAAAGATTTTTTACCATAAAAAAGGAAATATATTGATAATCCAATTGATAAAATCATAGAAAAAAATAATAAAGCGACCCCAATTAACCAGCCCATATAAAATTTTACAACTCCTAATAATTTTTTAGAATCTTTATTTTAATTTTACTTTAAATTTCAATTTTTTTAAATAATTTTATAAAATATTTTAATAACAAAAAAGATAAAACACAAGGAAATTTGTATATTCTTACTATTTATATAAAAATTCTTTGTTTTTTCTTTATAAGTATTTTTATAAAAAACCTCTTGATTATGACAAACTATTAAAGTATAATGTAAAAAACCATGTAAGAATTTGTCTTACTATGAATATAACATTAGTAGGATTAATGTTTCTATTAAGAAAGGAAGTGAAGATATATGAGTAAAGAATTTGAAAAAAGCCTGCCAAAATTAGTGTCAAAAATTGCAGATAATTATAAAAAAAATTCTGTATTATTAATAAATGATTCATCTAATTTAGTTAATAAAGAACAAATACTAAAAGTCTTAAATCAATTAAGACGATTGATTTTTCCAGGTTTTTTTGATGAAAAGAAATTATCTGATAATACTATAGAATATTCCATAGGAGATCTTTTGATTAGTATTGAAGAAACTTTACATAAGCAAGTAAAATCTGCCTTATTATATCAGAATCATATAAATGGATCTGATGGAAATGTTAATTTTGAAGAACAAGCAGATAAAATATGTTCATCTTTCTTAGAATCATTACCAACCATTCAAGAATATATCATGACAGATGTTAAAGCAGCTTTTGATGGAGATCCGGCAGCTTTTGATATGGAACAAATCATCTTTTCATACCCAGGAATATTTGCAATAAGTATTTATAGATTAGCTCATGAACTTTATAAATTATCAGTTCCATGGATTCCTAGAATTATGACTGAATATGCTCACAACGAAACTGGAATTGATATTAATGCAGGTGCCCAAATTGGAAAATACTTTTTTATAGATCATGGTACAGGCATTGTTATTGGAGAAACCTGCATTATTGGCAATCATGTTAAAATATATCAAGGTGTAACCTTAGGAGCATTATCTCCTAAAGCAGGACAAAGCTTAAAAGGAGTTAAGAGACATCCTACAATTGAAGATAATGTTACTATATATTCAGGAGCATCAATTTTAGGTGGAGATACTGTAATAGGCAAAAATACCGTAATAGGTGGTAATGCATTTATTACAAAATCAGTTCCTGATGGTACAAAAGTAAGTGTTAAAAATCCAGAACTTAAATTTAAAAACAGTAAACCTGAAGAATTTATATTTGATTGGGTTATTTAACCTGAAAATGTTTTAGAGGAGAGATTTTATTAATGCAAAATAGTATTAATTTATTAGATAAAATAGGAAATACACCATTAATTCAGCTTAATCATGTTACAGATTCATTAAAGGATGTAAGTGTCTTTGTAAAAGCAGAATTTTTTAATCCTAGTGGTTCTGTAAAGGACAGAGCTGCATATTCTATGGTTTTAGATGGAATAAAAAGCGGTAAATTAACAAAAGACAAAATTATTATTGATGCAACAAGCGGAAATACAGGAATTGCTTATGCAATGATTGGTGCTATACTAGGATATAAAGTAACACTCTGTCTGCCTAAAAACACAAGTGATGTACGTAAGCTGATGCTTAAGGCCTATGGTGCTGAACTTATTGAAACTAGTCCATTAGAAAGTTCAGATGGTGCTCAGCTGAAAGCAATAGAACTTTCAAAATCAAATCCAGATAAGTATTTTTATCCAGATCAATATAATAATGATGCAAACTGGAAAGCACATGTAAATGGTACTGCAAAAGAGATATGGCAGCAAACCAGCAGTAAAGTTACACATTTTGTTGCTGGCATGGGTACATCTGGTACATTTATCGGAACATCAAGAGGATTGAAGCAGTTTAATCCAAATATAAAAGCTATACAAATGCAGCCAGATTCACCTCTGCATGGACTTGAAGGAATGAAACATTTAAAAAGCACTATAATTCCAGGAATTTATGATGCATCAGTAGCAGATGGTACTATTGAAATTGCAACAGAAGATGCTCAAGATATGGTCCTTAGGCTTGCAAAGGAAGAAGGATTATTTGTAGGGATAAGCTCTGGTGCTAATGTAGCAGCAGCTTTAAATATAGCAAAAACTTTACCTAAAGGTTCATTAGTGGTAACAATACTTTGCGATAATGGATATAGATATATAAATGAAGAACTTTGGAAGAGGTGATGTTTTTTTGATAAAGTGTAATGATAAAACAGCAGAAAAAATCAGAAAATTTGGGGAAGGTGAATATCCTAACGAATGCTGCGGCTTAATTTTTGGCAAAATAAATAAAGATGGTAGTAAAGAAATTAATGATATTCTTCCTATAATTAATGCAAGGGAAGATGAAAATAAGTATAATCGTTTCCTAATTACATCAAAGGATATGCTTAAGGGTGAGCTTTATGCACGTAAAAACAATACAGAAATAATTGGATTTTATCATTCACATCCTGACCATCCTGCAGAGCCTTCAAAGTTTGATTTAGATCATGCATGGCCAGTATATTCTTATATTATTGTATCAGTTGTAAAAGGAAAATCTGAAAAAATGACATCTTGGGTTTTATCATCAGATAGATCTTCATTTCAAGAAGAACAAATAATATAAATAATGAAAAGAGGTTTTTAAAATGGCAGTATCAATATTAATTCCAACAGCACTTAGACAGTTTACAGATAATTTATCAGAAGTTGAAATTGAAAATTCAACAACAGTACAAGAAGCTTTAGATGGTTTAGTAGCAAAATATAGCGATTTAAAAAGACACCTGTTTACAGATGATGGCACCCTTAGAAGCTTTGTAAATATATATATTGGAGAGGACGATATACGTCAGTTAGATGGAACAGCTACAAAATTAAAAGATAATGAAACTTTGATTTTAGTTCCTTCAATTGCTGGCGGCAAATAATTGCTGCAAATTTTATATACAACTTTGAATAGATAGGAGATTTACATTAATATGGCAGATGAATTAACAAAAAAAGAATATATTCGTTACAGCAGACATCTTATTTTGCCTGAAGTAGGCTTAGAAGGACAATTAAAATTAAAAAACAGCAAAGTATTATTAATAGGTACTGGAGGTCTTGGAGCTCCACTTGCAATGTATTTGGCAGCTGCAGGTGTTGGCACTATTGGTATTGTGGATTTTGATTATGTAGATGAATCAAATTTACAGAGACAGATTATTCATACAACAAGAGATGTAGGAAGACCAAAAATTGCTTCTGCAAAAGACACCATTAAAGCAATTAATCCTAATATTAATGTAATAGCAATTGAAACAAGATTAACTAGTGAAAATGCTTTAGACATAATTAAAGACTATGATATAGTTGCAGATGGCACAGATAATTTTCCTACAAGATATCTTGTAAATGATGCTTGCGTATTACTCGGAAAACCAAATGTATATGGTTCTGTATACAGGTTTGAA
>JAUZPN010000041.1 GCA_030705885.1 Bacillota bacterium
AGGTGTAAGTGCGGCAACGCATTCAGCTGACTAATACTAATAGGTCGAGGGCTTGATCTAAAAAATAATCTCTGTGCAATTTTGAGAGAACAATAAGTTCTCTTAGATTTATCTGGTGGTAATGACATGAAGGTAACACCCGTACCCATACCGAACACGAAGGTTAAGCTTCATAGTGCTGATGGTACTGCAGGGGAAGCTCTGTGGGAGAGTAAGTCGCTGCCAGGTCAGCCATAAATTATAAGTTTGATTTATTCAAGCTTATAATGATTATGGTATATAAATGTTCCGCGATAGCTCAACGGTGGAGCACTCGGCTGTTAACCGATAGGTTGAAGGTTCGAACCCTTTTCGCGGAGCCATTTTTATTTATTGAATATCGATAGTTTAAGACAATATTTATTTTATATAAATATTGTCTTTTTATTTTGGTTAAGTTTTTATAATATTTAAATAAAATTATACTTTATAAGATAGGTGAAATAGGTTATGAGTAAAGTTAATGAAAAGTTGTTTGAACTCTTAGAAGATGTGCACAAGGAATTAATTAATACTAAGAATGCAACATTAAATAAAGATGAAACATCAAATACTGTAATTGTAAATATAATAAAAGGAATATTAGAAATGTTTCATAAAGAAGAATACAGCAGTAAAGCTTATCTAGATAGTACTTTGTTAGGAAATGCATATGAAAAATTTAATGATATAGAGTTGAAAAAAACGAATGGTCAATTTTATACTCCGAACTTTGTTATAGAATATATTATAAAAAAAACTGTTGCTGAAGTTGATGTACTTTTAGATCCCTTCATTAAAGTACTTGATCCTGCTTGTGGAAGCGGCTATTTTTTAGTGGCTGCATATGATATTTTAAAAGAAAAATTTCAAAAGCAGCTTAAAAATTTGCAGGGTAAATTTAAAGATGAAAAATATGAAGTTATTAAAAAAGGTAAAGTATTTATTTTAAGCGGAAAAGATTACTGGCAGAATGAAAACCTGCATTATCATTTGCTGAAACACTGCATATATGGCGCTGATATTGATGCTTTAGCTGTAAAACTTACTATTATAAACTTGCTTAAAAAAGAACCAACATCTTATATAGATGAATTTAACATAGTAAATTGCGACAGTCTTATAAGATGGGAAAAAGATTATAAAATTGAACCATTAAGTAAAAAACAGGATATACAAATAAATTCATTATATGGTATAATATGTATAGATGAAAAAGGTAATGAAAATAAAAAAACTGTTAGTTATAAAGAAGCTAAAGATTTAATTAAAAGGATAGAATTATTTTCGAATAAATTTGATTATATAATAGGCAATCCACCTTATATTGGACATAAAGACTTAAGCTTTGAACATAAAGCTTTTTTAAAAATGTACTATAAGGAAATTTTTAAGGATAAATCTGATATATCTTATTGTTTCATATATAGATTCAGCAGTAAAGAAATCTTGAGAGGTAAAATTTCATTTATAACTTCAAGGTACTTTCTAGAATCTCCTACAGGATTATTACTTAGAAAATATATAAAAAATAATATAAATATAGAAAATATTCTTGATTTTTATGGAGTTAGGATATTAGAAAATATAGGTATTGATCCAGTTATTTTTACTTTTAATAACTTGAATGATGATTTAAATATAAAAGATAGGTTAATTGATGTAATTAAAGTGAAAAGTCCAGCTAAAAAAATGTCTGCTGATATCTTATTTAAAAAGTTTAATGAGGATTTAACTTCAAAGTATTTTGACAGGTTTAATGTTAAGCAGAGTGGATTGAAGGATATTGGATGGATATTCATTCCAAAAGAGCTTATAAGCATAATTTGTAAAATAGAAAATAAATGTCAATGCTTATTGGAGGATTTATGTGAAAGTTTTCAGGGTATTATAACTGGATGTGATAAAGCATTTATAATAAATCAAGAAAATAATATGAATGTTGAAAAAAATCTACAAAGAACATGGATTAAAAATAGTAATATAGGGAAATATATAATTAGCAGAAGCAATTTAAAGTTAATATATTCGGATTTAATTAAAAATGAAAGTCAATATAAAGATGCTATTGATCATATATATCCTTACAAAGATAAACTTGAAAATAGAAGAGAATGCCGAAAAGGTTTTAGAAAATGGTATCAGCTTCAATGGGGGCGGGATGAGAATACATTTTTAGGTACAAAAATTGTTTTTCCATATAAAGCAGAACACAATAGATTTGCTATTGATAGCAATGGATGCTTTTTCAGTGCAGATATTTATGGAATGAAAATAAAGGATGACAAAATAAGCTATACTGCATTAATTGGTATATTAAATAGTAAACTATATGAAGTTTATTTTAAATGTTTTGCTAAAAAATTAGGAGATAAACTTTATGACTATTATCCAAATACAGTGATGAGGCTTTATATTCCTGTAGATGATGATATATTAACTTCCATTGATAATTATACCTGCAAAATTTTTGGCGTTATGAAAGATTTTAAATCTGATAAGCTCCAAATTAGTGATACAAATAAAGATACAGAAAATGTTATATCTGCCTATACTGATAAAATTGATAGAATACTATATAAATATTTTAATTTAGAAAAAAATGAAATTAAATTAATAGAAAAAATGTATAATTAATTACTACAGTTTTGTAAGAGTTACCCATAAATCATTATAAAAATAAAAAATATATAAGTGAATATTTTAAAGTATATTACAAAAAATATATTCATAAAATTTAGTATATAATAAAAAGCAATCTAAAGGAGAGAGGCAATCATGTCCGAGTATAAGTTGGAGGTAAACGGAAATATTCAATTGGGTGACTACTGCAGTATTCATGATTATATGGGTTTAGTAGGTATAGAGGATAAATTAATTGTTAAAATTGATGGTGCAGATGCAGAAAATTATAAGATTATATGTAATATTTTGCAAAATGATAATTTCATAGTATGTGCTGAGGAGGCGGAAAAAAATGGAAAGTATTATATTACAGCCTACAAGAAAAAATAAACTCAAATTAAAACATAAAAAGATATTAAAAAAATATAGATGTAATGAAGAAATTATTGAGTGGAATTTTGCTGAATCAGAATACTTACCAAATAGTAAATGTAGTATTTCAAAAATTAATAGAAAAAATAAAATTAGAGATGTTAGTAAAGATGATGATAAAATATGGAGTTTTTAGTTATACTATCCTTGTTGCAGTTAAAAGTTAAAAATTAATAATTAATAATTAAGTAAAATTAAATGTACCAAGGAAAGTGTAATCAAAGTATAAATAACTATTGAAAACCTTATTACTATTATAATATAATTAAATATAGTTTAATAATAAAGAATAAGGGGTGCATACTATTGGGTAAGGATTATGTAATAGGTATAGATTTAGGTGGAACTAAGATCAGTGGTGCTTTTTCAGATTATGAGGGAAATATATTGAGTAAGTATACTATTCCTACAAATGCATTTGAAGGAGATCAGTCTGTATTACAGAGAATAATATCTGTTATTGAAAAGGTTGTAATTGAATCAGGTAAGGATATTGAAGATGTTAATGCTATAGGAATAGGATCACCTGGACCTTTAGATATTAAAGAAGGAAAAATAATTGAGACAGCTAACCTGCCATTTAAGAATTTTAAATTAGTTGAGCCAATAGAAAAGAGATTTAACGTTAAAACATATCTAGATAATGATGCTAATGTAGCAGCAATTGGTGAGTTTATGATGGGAGCAGGAAAAGGTACAAATAATATTGTATACATAACTGTAAGTACTGGTATTGGCGGAGGAGCTATTATTAATGGAAAAATATATAGAGGGAATACATACAATGCATTAGAAATTGGACATACTACTGTTTTACCAGATGGTCCAAAGTGTAAATGCGGCAACTATGGATGTGCTGAAGTTATGGCATCAGGAACTGCAATAGGAAGACGTGGAACAGAAGCTGTTATGAAAGGTCTTAAAACAAGTCTTTCACAATATGAAAAAGTAACGTCATATGAAGTTTTTCAAGAAGCTAAAAAAGGTGATAAAGCAGCTCAGGACGTTTTAAATACAGCACTTCCATACCTCGGAATTTGTGTAGCAAATGTAATCACAAGCTTTGATCCTGAAATGGTTGTTATAGGAGGAGGAGTATCAAAAGCTGGTGACATAGTTTTTGAAAAAATACAAACAGAAGTAGATAAAAGATGTTTCGGATCAATGGCAAATTCATGCAGGATAGTTCCAGCAGGTTTAGGAACGGATGCTGGAGTTATAGGTGCAGTAGCACTTGCTATAATGGAAAGCAGATAGAATTTAATTGTAAAATAACTCGTAATATTACGAGTTATTTTATTTTACATAAATATAATTTATTTTTTTTCAAATACTATAGCTATGACTATTTATGAATAAAATATATGCTATCCTCGGTCACGAAGTTTAACTAGATTTCTAAAAGAAGCTTCTCTCCGCTATCATTTATAAATTGAGTTAACTAAATGTTACCGTGGAAAATATAGTTAAGGGAGTTGATAGTATTATGAAAAAAATTGTCAGCATTATTTTAATAGGTATATTTATGTTTTCATTTGCATCCTGTAGTTTAAAACAAAATAAAAAGTCGGAGAGTAATAAAAGTGAGAATGTTTTTGATATTAAAATTGCACAAAACATAGTAAATGTTTATATGGGATATTTGATTAAGGATGATCAGGAAAATATAAAAAAGATGTATTCAAAAGAACTTTCATCAAAGACTAAAAGTTCTGCAGCCAATGATTTAAAGGTTTTAGGTTATAAAATTGAAGATATAAATGAAATAGGGCATACAGGTGTTTTTAAAGTTAATGTTGCAAGAAGCAGTATAAATAAGCCTGCGGCTGTGCTTGATGAATATACAGTTAAGGTAAAAAAGGAAGAAAATGAGTATAAAATTGATGATATTAATTCAGAAACAAACAGAGAAGCATATAATCAAGCTGACGAATTAAGATTAAGAACAAAGGGTAATGTAAAAACTAACTTAATTGCTGATACTGATGGAATCCCTGAATATGTTTATCCTAAAGATGATAAAGCTAGCGTTGTTAAAATTGATACACCTAAAAATAATTTTGGAATGATTAATTTTTCATATGGAGGTACAAATTTGGCAGTATCTACATACAATAAAGACTCTTTTATAGGCATTATAAAAATTGATGAAAGTTTGGCGGTGCAAGGAGGTCAGGATGAAAGTCAAGCAGGAAGTCAAAGTGAAAATAAAGGTTCATCATCAACAAATATAAAAGAACCTCCAGTTGGCAAAGAAATTGCACCAGTAGATTTACTAAAAGATTCAAAGATTGATTCTATGGTATTTTCATTAGATGAAAAATTTCTTGTTGTACAATATACTAATGCATTAGGCAGCAAGAATCTAAGAGTCTACTATTCAGAAAGTGGAAATATTATTCCATTTAAGTTTGAGGACATTTATGATGCAAATTTATATAATGTAGTGTTTTCAAGCTTTGATAATGACGTATTAAATTATGAAGTTACAAAAAATCCAAAATCAAGTAATGCTAAAGAAGAAATCTTAGGGAAGTGGCAGTTAGATTTAGAGAAATTTAAGCAGAAAAAGTTATAATATAATATACTTCCTCATCACTTTTAGTTCCAATTAATTTGTGAATGATAGCGAGGAGAAGCTTCTTTTAGAAATTTATTGGAACTTTGTGATGGGATAGTGTATTCTAAAATCAGCATCTTATAAAAGTGAAAAATATAGAACAATGAAATGAGGACTATTATGCAGCAAATTTGGGGAGATAAATATTACAATAATCTAAATTATTTTTTAAGACAAAAATTTGGAGAAAAAGTGTTTAAGATTTCATTAGATGGAGGGTTTTCATGTCCTAACAGAGATGGAAGTATAAGCAGTGAGGGATGTATATTTTGCAGTGCCAGAGGATCAGGTGATTTTGCGGGTGACAGGTATTATTCAATAACAGAACAATTTATAAGCGTAAAAAGTATGATGAATAAAAAGTGGAATCATGGAAAATATATAGCTTATTTTCAGGCATATACTAATACATATGACAGTATAGATGTACTTAGAAAGAAATATGATGAAGCTGTCAGTCAAGAGGGGGTAGTTGCTTTAGCTATTGCAACTAGACCAGACTGTTTAAGTGATGAGATTCTTAATTTAATTTGTGAATATAGTAATAAGCTGTATACTTGGATAGAGCTTGGGCTTCAAACTATCAATGAAAATACTGCATTAATTATAAATAGAGGTTATAAAATGCAGGTGTTTGAAGATGCCTTAAAAAGACTAAGAACAAGGAAAATTAATATTGTTGTACATACTATTTTTGGATTGCCAAATGAAACTAGGGAAGACATGATAAATACAGTAAAATATCTTTCAAAGAAGGATATACAAGGTATAAAATTTCATTTGCTGCATTTAATGAAGGATACTTCTCTTGTAAAAATATACGAAAAAGGAGAGTTGCAGTTTTTGACTCAAGAGCAGTATGTAGATTTAGTATGTGAAGCTATTTGTCTGCTTCCACAAAATATCGTTATTCATAGATTGACAGGGGATGCACCAAGAAAACTTTTAATCGGTCCATTATGGAGCTTAAAAAAATGGGAAGTTTTAAATTCCATAAATTACAAATTAAAGGAAAAAAATTTGTATCAAGGTTTGTACTTTTATACAAATTAAATTAAGTACTTTTGTTATAATTACAAATGGAAAAAAGGTTTACAACATGGTATTATATATATTATATAAAAAACAAAATGAATTTAGGAGGAAAAATAATGTCAGGATTATCATTAAGACACATTTATAAAATATATGCTGGAAATGTTACAGCAGTTAAAGATTTTAATTTAGAAATTGAGGACAAGGAATTCGTAGTATTTGTTGGTCCATCAGGATGCGGAAAATCAACAACTCTAAGAATGATAGCAGGTCTTGAAGAAATAACTAAGGGAGAACTTTATATAGGGGATAGACTAGTAAATGATGTAGCACCAAAGGACAGAGATATTGCCATGGTTTTCCAGAACTATGCATTGTATCCTCACTTGTCTGTGTTTGATAATATGGCTTTTGGACTTAAAATAAGAAAGGTTCCAAAGGATGAAATAAAGAAGAAGATTACTGAAGCAGCTAAACTTCTTGATATTGAACACTTACTTGATAGAAAGCCAAAGGCACTTTCTGGAGGTCAAAGACAAAGAGTTGCGCTCGGAAGAGCTATTGTAAGAGAACCAAAGGTATTCTTACTTGACGAGCCTTTGTCAAACCTTGATGCTAAATTAAGAGGTCAGACTAGATCCGTAATATCAAAGCTTCATAAGAGATTACAAACAACATTTATATATGTAACACATGACCAGATAGAAGCTATGACAATGGGTTCTAAGATAGTTGCTATGAAAGATGGAGTTGTTCAGCAAGTAAGTACTCCACAATACATGTATGACCACCCAGTTAACATATTTGTTGCTGGATTTATGGGAACTCCTCCAATGAACTTTATTGATGCTAGACTTGAAGAGAGAGGATCAGATTTATATGTATTATTCTCAGATACTTCTATAGCTGTTCCTGAAGATTATGCTAGATCTTTAAGAGAAGGAGGCTATGTAGGAAAAGAAGTAATTTTCGGTATCAGACCAGAAGATGTTGATGATGGCGAGGAATTTGTAAGTGAACATAAAAATACTTCTTTTGAAGCAAATGTTGAAGTAACAGAATTAATGGGAGCTGAAACATATATTTACTTAAGCAAGGATAAAGCAAATATTATTGCTAGAGTAAATGGTACTTCTAAAGCTAAATCAGGCGATAAGGTTACAGTAGCTTTTGATACTGAAAAAATGCATATATTTGATAAAGAAACTGAATTAACAGTTCTTTAGTAAGTGATGAATTTGAATTAATAATTAAGTGGTTATTGTACTAGATAATTAGTACAATAACCACTTTTAATTTAGTAATGAAAAGTGATATAATTACTTTATAGATTTTTTGATAAATAAAATTAAATTTAAAATACCCAATTTGGATTGTAAACAAGAGGAGATATTTAATGAACAGTTTTATAAGTTTTCTTGAAGAGTTAAGCTATAGTACAAATATAAAATTTAAATTAAATTCAGATGACGATAGTTTGAATTATGATGGATTACTAGATGATGAAATTGAAAGTATATATTTTAATATTATTTTAGGTAATACTAAAACTATAATATGTTTACCCAAGCAGTACGAAAATTGTAGAAGCCTTCTTAAGTATACAATAGAAAGTAAATATAAGGAAGTGTTTTCTGAAAAAGGACAGTATATAATTGATATTCTTGATGAAAAAGAAGTTGCCATAGGTAATATTGAGAATAATTATTCTTTTTTGACTAATAAATTTACATTAATGCTGGTTGCTGTAGATGGAAGTACTAATGAAGCATTCAATATTATTAAAGATTTATATGATGATGAAAATGTTTTAAGCGTTATTTATGGTAATTCTATTGTTATATTATGCAATTTTGATGATGTATATGATAATGCAGAAGGAATAAAGACTTCAATAAATTCAGAACTATATTGTAAATGTTATGTAAGTTATATAGAAGACTTAAATGATATATATAAGATTAAGAAATCATATGATAATGCCAAGGAAGCCATCTATTTAGGTAAAAAATATCAAATTAGAGAAGAAATTTATGTGTATAACAAAATGTTGTTTGAAAAACTGGTATATAATATTAATAAAGATGTAAAGGAAGAGATTTTAGAATCACTAAAAGATAAGTTTAATTTATTTGATAGTGAGATTATTAATACTATAGAGGAATTTGTAAATTGTGATCTTAATATAAGTAATACTGCAAAAAAATTGTATGTGCATAGAAATACTTTGCTTTATAGACTTGATAAAATTAAAAAAGAAACAGGTTTTGACATAAGAAATTTTAAAGAAGCAGCAGTGTTTATAATAGCATTTTTAGTGTGGAAAGAATATAAAGATAAACAGTAATACTTATTTAAAGATAAACAAAGAATATTTTTAAGGATGTGTAATTATTGAATAATTTAAAAGGAAATTGTTTGCTTGCTCAATCTGGTGGGCCAACGTCGGTAATTAATTCTTCAGCTTATGGTATAATAAAAGAATTTGTTAAGTCAGCAAATGGGAAAACTTTTATTGGAGCATATGGTATTGAAGGTATACTTAGAAAACAGATTTATGATGTAGATAATATTGATAAAGGTACTTTAGAAGGTATAAGATATATGCCATCTTCAGCTTTAGGTTCATGCAGATATAAACTTAAGGATTTTAGAAAAGAGACAGAAGAATATGATAAACTATTCAATATTTTTAGAGAGCTGGATATTAAATATTTCTTTTACATTGGCGGTAATGATTCAATGGATGCAGCTGCAAAAATAAGTGAATATGCAAAGTTTAAAAATTATGATATAAAAGTTATTGGTATTCCAAAAACTATAGATAATGATTTAGTAGAAACAGATCACTGCCCTGGTTTTGGAAGTTCAGCAAAGTATGTTACAAATGTTGCAATGGAATTATGGCTTGATATAAATACATATACAGCACCATCTATAATGGTACTAGAGGTTATGGGCAGGGATGCTGGATGGATAGCAGCTTCCACAGGTTTAATAAAGGAAAATATACCATGGGTTAATCAATTAATATATATACCAGAAATATCCTTTAGTGAGGAAAAGTTTCTTAATGATGTTTCAGAATCAGTTATTAGAAATAATAAGCTTCTTATAGTAACATCTGAAGGATTAAAGGATGATAAAAAGGAATATATAAATGTTGGTTCTAATTGTTATGAGAATGATCAATTCGGACATAAGCAGCTTGGCGGTGTAGGAAAATATCTTCAGCAGCTCATAAAAAATAATATTCACAATAAAGTTAAATTTACAGAACTAGGAGTTAGTCAAAGATGTGCAATGCATTGTGTTTCTAAGGTTGATATTGAGGAATCAGAAATGGTTGGAAGAGAAGCAGTGAGGCAGGCATTGCAGGGTAACAGCGGCTATATGATAGCAATTAAAAGAACAAATGATAGTGAATATAGCAGCTTTACAGAGCTTGTACCCCTTAATATCATATGTAATAAAGTAAAAGAAGTTCCAATCGATTGGATGAATTCAAGAGGAAATAATATAGGTACAAAGATGAGAGAGTATGTCCTTCCTTTAATTAAAGGAGAAATTAATTCTTATAGTGATAATGGAATGCTTAGATGTGTTGATATAAATAAGTTTAGGTAATGAAAATTATTAATTATGGACAAAATAATATATAAATGATATTATAAAATAAACATATAGGAATTCTGAATAAACATAAACGGGGGTAGAAAAAATGGCTAAAATAGCAGATAGTATAATTGATTTAATTGGTAATACACCATTATTAGATTTATCTAGATATAGCAAAGCAAACAAAATAGAAGCAAAAATAATAGGAAAGTTAGAATTTTTTAATCCACTTGGAAGTGTAAAGGATAGAGTAGGCTATGCAATGATAAACGATGCTTTAGATAAGGGTATAATTAATAAAGATACAGTAATTATAGAGCCGACTAGCGGGAATACTGGTATTGCATTAGCATTTGCCTGTGCTGCTCTTGAAATGAAAGTAATTATTGTAATGCCGGATTCTATGAGTATTGAAAGAAGAAATTTATTAAAGATGCTTGGAGCAGAACTTGTGTTAACTTCTGGAGCAGAAGGAATGGGAGGTGCAATTAGTAAAGCAAAAGAAATATCAGCTAAAACTAAAAACTCCTTTATACCACAACAATTTGAAAATCCTGCTAATGCTGAAATACATAGAAAAACTACTGGGGAAGAAATTTGGAGAGATACAGATGGCAAGGTTGATATTTTTGTTGCAGGAGTGGGAAGCGGCGGAACTATATCTGGAGTTGCTAAAGTATTGAAAGAAAAAAATCCAAAAATAAAAATTGTTGCTGTAGAGCCTGCTAATTCTAATGTACTTTCAGGAGGAACTGCGGGACCACATATGATTCAAGGGTTAGGTGCTGGTTTTATTCCAGAAATAATAGATACATCTTTAATAGACATAGTTTTTCCTGTAGGTGATTATGAAGCTATTAATACAACAAGAGAACTTGCCAAACGTGAAGGAATCTTAGCAGGAATTTCTTCTGGTGCTGCTGTATATGCTGCGGCTAAAATTGGAAAGAAAGCTGAGAATAGGGGTAAAAATATAGTGGTTCTTTTACCTGATACTGGAGAAAGATATGTTTCATCTTCGCTTTTTCAGGATCTTTAGTATCTAATGAATTTTAATTTATGGCAAAAATGGTGGTGTAAAAAAATGACTGCAGAAGAAAAGTTGGAAATACTTAAAAAAAATCTTAAGGATTTAGGAAGTGCAGCGATAGCTTATTCTGGAGGTGTGGACAGCACATTTCTTTTGAAGGTTGCACATGATGTTCTGGGTGATAATGTAATAGCAGTGACTGCACGATCTTCTACTTATCCAGAAAGAGAATTTAAGGAAGCTAAGGAATATATAAAAAAAATAGGTGCTAAACATATTATAATTGTGTCAGAGGAACTTGATATAGACGGGTTTTCTAAAAATCCGTCAAATAGATGCTATTATTGTAAAAAAGAGTTGTTTACTAAAATAAATAAGATTGCTGAAGAAAATAGAATAAATGCTGTTTTAGATGGTTCAAATTTAGATGATACGGGTGACTTTAGACCAGGGATGGTAGCAGCTAAAGAACTTCAAGTTATAAGCCCATTAAAAGAAGCTGGTTTTACTAAAGAGGATATTCGAAAAATATCAAAGCAAATGAACATTCCAACTTGGAATAAACCTTCCTTTGCATGTCTTTCTTCAAGGGTACCTTATGGAGAAGAAATCACGGAAGCAAAGCTTAACATGATAGAAAAAGCAGAGCAGCTGTTATTGGATTTAGGGTTTAAGCAGGTAAGAGTGAGACATCATGGTGATATTGCAAGAATTGAAGTTTCAAAAGAAGAAAGGCATAAATTTTTTGATACAGAACTTATGGATAAAGCAGCTAAAGAAATTCAAAAGTATGGTTTTAAATATGTAACTTTAGATTTACTTGGATATAGAACAGGAAGTATGAATGAAGTCCTAAGTGAAAGTGAAAAGAAAATATATAAAACTGTCAGCAGCTAAAGTGAATAAATTATCCTCAGTCACAAGGTTCCACTTAATTTTTGAAATAAGCTTCACTAGCTATCATTCACAAATTAAGTGGAACTAAATGTTCCTGAAAATAGTATATTAATGGAGGATTCAAATGAAAAAAAGTAATACAAATGAAACAAATATATGGATGATATTGGCTACTGTATTAATAGGTACTTTTATGTCAACTTTAGATGGCAGCATAGTAAATGTTGCACTTCCTAACATAGCGGTAAAATTAAAAGTCAGCATTTCCACTATACAGTGGGTAGTATCAACATATTTAATGGTAATATCGACTTTAATATTGATATTTGGAAGAATTGGAGATATTAAAGGTAAAAAGAATGTATATCAAACTGGATTATTAATATTTTCATTTGGCTCTTTACTCTGTGGTATGTTTAATAACATAGTAATGGTTGTTTTTTCAAGAGTAATTCAAGCTGTTGGAGCATCTATGATGATGTCATGCAGTTTTGCAATAATAACTATGACATTTCCAGCTAAATTAAGAGGAAGAGCATTAGGAATATTAGGAACAGCTGTTGCACTTGGCTCAATGGTAGGACCTCCACTTGGGGGAATTTTAGTTGGATGCTTTAGTTGGAAATCAATATTTTTAATAAATGTACCTATTGGAATTGCAGCATTTTTTCTAGGTATTAAAATTCTGCCTAAGGAAGAAAAGCATCATGAAAATGTAGAACCTTTTGATGTTAAGGGAGCAGTATCTTTTGCAGCAGGAATAATTTTATTAATTTCGTCTCTTTTAAATGGTGAAGTATTAGGATGGCATAATATTATAATAATAGTAGGACTCATTGCAGCTTTAATAAGCTTAATAATATTCTATATTACAGAAATGAAGACTGAATATCCTATGGTGGACTTTTCACTTTTCCAAAACAAAATGTTTTCAGTAAGTATTATATGTGCCTTTATTTCATTCATGGCAATATTTTTTACCAATATAATTCATCCATTTTATTTGCAATATGTTCTTAAGGCATCTCCAAGAGAAGCAGGGCTGCTTATGATGGTTTTTCCTATTACTGTTTTTATTGTAGCACCAATAAGCGGGCGTTTATCAGATAAGATAGGATATAAATTTTTAACACTTACAGGACTAATATTAACAGGAATTGGAGTATTGCTTATGGGGTTTTTGACAGAAAAGTCTTCTTATTTAGATGTAATTTTAAGGGTTGGTATTATGGCATTTGGTAATGGACTTTTTCAATCACCTAATAATTCATGTGTTATGTCTTCTGTTCCAAAGAATAAGTTAGGAATAGCAGGGAGCATAAATTCATTAATAAGAAATCTAGGAATGGTTTGTGGAATTGCTTTTTCTATGACACTTCTTTATGATAGAATGAGTGCAAAAATTGGTCATAGTGTTACAGATTTTGTGCCAGGAAGACCAGATGCCTTTATATATGGAATGAAGTTCATATATACTCTAGCAGCAATAGTAACTTTAGCTGGTGTTTTAATGACTTTATTCAGGGTATTTGATAAGGGAGAAGAACATGAAGAAACTCAGGAGAAAATTTTACAATAGAGATACACTTATTGTTGCAAAAGAGCTTTTAGGAAAATATATAATTTATAAAAAAGATAATTGTGAGTATATAGTTAAAATTGTTGAAACTGAGGCATATATGGGTATAAAAGATAAAGCCTGTCATTCATATAATAATAAAAAAACAAAAAGAAATGAAATAATGTATGGAAATTGCGGCATTTTATATGTATACTTAATATATGGAATGTATTATTGCGCTAATATTGTAACTAGGGAAAAGGATGTTCCAGAAGCAGTACTGATAAGAGCAGCTGAGCCTGTAAAAGGATTAGAGAATATGTCAACTAATAGATATGGTAAAGATTATAATGAGCTTAATAAAAAAGAAATTACAGGTTTAACTAATGGACCAGGAAAGTTATGTAAAGCTCTAGGTATAGATAAACTGAATAATGGAGATGATTTATGCAGTTATAATATTTATTTAGCAGAAGGAGAACATGAAGAGTTTGAAATATGCTCATCCAGCAGAATAAATATTGATTATGCTGAAGAATATAAGGATTGTCCTTGGAGATTTTATATAAAAGATAATTTATATGTTTCAAAAAAATAATGTTATTTTATGTAGTAGACATATAAAAAGTGTTGACAGTAAAAGTAAAACAAAGTATAATAAAACCTATAGATTTACTTGTATAATTAAGAGGTGAAAAAATGAAAATATCAACAAAAGGAATTTACGGACTTAAAGCAATGATTGACTTAGCATTAAATTCAAATAATGATTATATTACATTAAAAAGTATCTCAGAAAGACAAAGTATTTCAGAAAGATACTTAGAGCAAATATTTTCAATTTTGAGAAAGGCTGAACTTGTTAAAAGTATAAAGGGAGCTCAGGGTGGTTATTCTTTATCAGACAGCTCTTATAAAACAACAGTTGGAGATATTTTAAGAGTTCTTGAAGGTCAGCTTTTAGTAGTAGATGAAGAACTAAAAGAGGGCGATTCCATAAGCAAGATGGATTATCTTATGGTTAATAATGTTTGGAAAAAAATAAATTATAGTATAAAAACTGTAGTTGATTCTATTACTCTTGAAGATTTAACAGTAGAGTACAGAAAATTAAATGATGTTTCAAATTATATGTATTATATATAATATAAATTTTAAACTTTAATATACTATCCTCGATTATAAAGTTCCACTAAATTTATAAAAGAAGCTTTTTTCAGATATCATTTATAAGTTAAGAGAAACTAAATATGACGAGGAAAGTATAACTGATAATAATTCTATGAATAATATTAACCTGATAATAAAAATTCGCATTTGATTGGAGAAAACACATTTTATTGTTTAACCTATCATTAAAAGGCGAATTTTTTTATCGTTTTAATTTACCTGTTATTACATTATAGAAATATTTTTGATATAATATACTATAGTTAGTCACAAAGTTCCACAAACTTTTTAAAGAAACTTGATCTTAATATACTATCCTCGGTCATAAAGTTCTAAAAGAAGCTTCTTCTTACTATCATTCATAAATTAATTAGAAATAAATGTGATGAGGAAAGTATAAATAAAAGTTATCATAATTTTGAACATAGGAGGAAATAAACAATGCCAATTAAAATACCAGATAATTTACCTGCATCAGAAATATTGAATAATGAAAATATATTTGTAATGAGTGAAGATAGAGCATATCATCAGGATATAAGACCTCTTAAAATACTTTTTTTAAATTTAATGCCTACAAAAATTGTAACTGAAACTCAAATATTAAGACTTTTAGGGAACTCACCATTACAGGTGGATATAACCTTTATACATACTAAAAGTCATGTTTCTCAAAATACACCAGAAGAACATTTAATTAATTTTTACAGTACCTTTGATGAAATAAAGCAGAATACCTTTGATGGTATGATTATTACAGGTGCACCAGTAGAGCAAATGGAATTTGAAGAAGTAGATTATTGGGAAGAAATAAAAGAGATAATGGATTGGCAGGCAAAGCATGTAACATCATCATTATTTATATGCTGGGCTTCTCAGGCTGCTTTGTACCACTATTATGGTGTCCCTAAATATCAACTGACAGAGAAACTTTTTGGAGTATTCAAAAATAAAGTAAAAATTAAAAATACTAACCTTATGAGAGGCTTTGATGATGAATTTTATGTGCCTCAATCAAGGCATACTGAGTTTAGAAGAAGTGATATAGAAAAGCATCCAGAACTTCAAATATTAGCAGAATCAGAGGATTCTGGTGTATATATTGCAGCAACAAAAGGCGGGAAACAAATATTTGTAACAGGTCATTCAGAATATGATGCACTTACACTAAAATCAGAATATGACAGAGACATAAATAAAGGACTTGATATAAAAGTACCAAAAAATTATTTTCCTGAGGACGATTCAACCAAAGATCCTATTGTAAAATGGAGAAGCCATGCTAACCTTCTTTATGCAAATTGGCTGAATTACTATGTTTACCAAGAAACACCCTTTGATTTGGGAAAAATAAGTGAAGCAGGCTATGATGATTATATGATATAGAATATAAATAAATTTGAAGGGAGAAATTTTAAAGTGAATAATAAAACTTATTATAAAAAGAACTGCAAAATGAGTAATATTTTCCTTCGACTTTATAGCTTGAATAACAAAAAGGGTTTTGTGTGGCCCATAATAGCTGCATATATCATTATGTATATAGTAACAATGATTATGCAGTTTAGATTTAATAAAGTAGTTATGATTAGCGGCGTTGTAGCACAGTTACAGGTAATAACTTCAGTATTTTTAGTTATATTCCTTGATAATGTGGGGTACAAAACAGCTGTTATAATAAATTCTTTTCAAGAGATTGAAGTGTTAATAGTGGTTGTTCTTTTGAAAACTCATGAAGCACTTCCAGGAACTATACAACCTATTTGCACAATTATTACGATGTACTTTCTTATTAATACTATAAGATATCTTAAGGATAAGATTAACGAAACTGCATTTCAAAAAGAACAACTTAATTATCTTGCACATTATGATTCGTTAGTAAATATACCTAATAGAACTATGGTTATAGATCATATAAATGAACTAATAAATAAGTCAAAAAAGGAGCAGTTAGGATTTGCACTTGTTTTTGTTGATCTTGATGATTTTAAAAAAATTAATGATTTATTAGGTCATGGTACTGGTGATGAATTTTTGATTGCTGTTGTGTCAAAAATATGCAAAATAATTAAACCAGATGATATGTTTGGTCGTATTGGTGGTGATGAATTTGCATTAATTATTCATCAAGAAGTTGATAAAGATAAAATTATTAATTATTTAACATCTATTATGGAAGTGTTAAATAATAATATAGAATTGGGAGATTTGAAGTTAAAAACAACTGCAAGTTTTGGGGTTTCTATATATCCTTATGATGGTAATACTTGTGAAGATTTAATTAAATGCGCTGATATGGCTATGTATAAAGTTAAAAGCAGCGGAAAAAATGGCATAAAATTTTTTAATAAAGATATGAAGGATGCTGTTTTACAAAAGATTGAAATTGAAAATAATTTGCGGGCAGCTATTGATGGTGATGAGTTATATGTAGTATTTCAGCCTCAATATAATATTATTGAAAAGAAGTTAAGAGGCTTTGAAGCTTTAGTAAGATGGCAGTGTGTTAAATTGGGATTTATAAGTACAGAGAGTATGATACCTATAGCAGAAGAGACAGGATTAATTGTTTCTATTGGAGAATGGATTCTAAGAAGGGCTTGTAGAGAATTTAAACAAATCATTGGTGATTCAGATGATGAACTTATTCTTTCAGTAAATGTTTCAACAGTTCAGCTTATGAAATCATCTTTTGTAGATATGATAAAAGATGTATTATATGAGACAGGATTAAATCCAAACCAACTTGAACTTGAAATTACAGAGTCGGTTTTTATATCTTCAGTTGAGAATGCAACTAAAATACTTAAAACTATAAGTAATCTTGGTGTTCGAATAGCACTTGATGATTTTGGAACGGGATATTCTTCACTAAGTTATCTTCAAAAATTGCCTATTAATACACTAAAGATTGATAAATCATTTATTGATAATATAAATGATAGAAAGCAATTTGTTGGTGATATTATTTCAATAATGCATCAAATGGATATCATTGTTATTGCAGAAGGTGTTGAAGATGAATCACAATTTGAGTATCTAAGAAGACATGATTGTGACTGTATTCAAGGATTTCTTCTTGGACGTCCACAAAGAATGAAGGAATTAATGGAAAGCAAATTTATTATATGAATTAATTTATATAAGGGTTATATACTATCCTCGGTCACAAAGTTCCACTAGATTTCTAAGAGAAGCTTCTCTCCGCTATCATTTATAAATTAAGTGGAACTAAATGTGTCCGAGGAAAGTATAACAAATAAAAGCAGGTATGCATACAGTATGCCTGCTTTTATTTGTTATAACATAAAAATAAGTAAAACATAAAAAATATAGGTAAAACGATTACAATAAAATATATTTTCACTTAATGGTAAATTTTTACTTAAATTTGCATTTGGCTTGTAATGTTAAATAGTATATAATAAAAGAACTACCAAATGTAATTTATTTACATTTATACATAAAACTATTATAGATTAATACAAATAAATAATCTATCCTCGTTTACAAAGTTCCACTAAATTTCAAAAGAAGATTTACTTCGCTATCATTTGCAAATTAATTGGAACTAAATGTGACCGAGAAAAGTATAGTTAACATATAAAAAATTGTTTTGGGGGGATAGTAGTGCAGAATTTTGAAATTATACAAGATGCAAATATTACAAGTTATAAATGCGAAATTAAAAAAAGTTTTTTATACTATGCATTAAAGAGGGTTATTGATGTGACAGGATCTTTAGTTGGAATTATTATTTTTTTACCTATCCTAATTTTCACATCTATCGCCATAAAAATAGACTCAAAAGGACCTGTTATTTTTTCAGAGGAAAGAGTAGGTTTAAATGGGAAAGTATTTAAGATGTATAAATTTAGAACTATGATTTCAAATGCTGAAGAACTTTTACCTGAACTTAAAAATAAAAATGAAATATCAGAACCAATGTTTAAAATTTCATATTACCCCAGAATAACAAGAGTTGGAAGAATAATAAGAAAAATGAGCATAGATGAACTACCTCAATTTTTTAATGTGCTTTTAGGTGACATGTCACTAGTTGGACCTAGACCTAATCTTCCAAGTCAAGCAGAAAAATTTTCAGAGATACACAAAATAAAGCTTCTTGCAAAGCCAGGGCTTACATGTTACTGGCAGGTGATGGGCAGAAGTGATATTGATTTTGAAGAATGGATGATGCTTGATATAAAATATTTAGAGGATAGAAACTTATGGCTTGATATTAAGCTTATTTTTATAACTTCATTTTTGTTATTTGGTAATAGAAATGACAGCTAATCAAAAAACAATTTAGGAATAAATAATTCATTATAAGCATAATAATGTAAAACAATAAAAGATATTAATAAAAATAAATTTCAACCCTATTATGCCTTTAAAAAAACTAAAAAAAAGAAGATATTTAATAATAATTAATGGTAATATGATTTAAAAGTAAATTTTCATATTGCCATTATTTTTTTTGAGGAGTATAATACATATACCGTATACTATATATTGTATTTAGGGGGTAAAATAATGCTACATGTAGTAAAAAGAGATGGCAGAGAAGTTGAATTCAACTCTCTCAAGATTACTAATGCTATTAAGAAAGCAGCTGGAGAGACAGCATTAGTACTTAAAGAAAGCGAAGCAATTTATTTAACACAGAAGGTAATTGAAAGCATAGAAAAACAATTAAAGGAACAAATCACAGTTGAAGACATTCAAAATGTTGTTCAGGATACATTAATGAATGAAGGTTATAAAACTATTGGCGGTACTTATGCAAATTATAGAAAAGACAGAGATAAAGTCAGAGAAATAAAATCAGATTTAATGAAAGCCATAGAACAAATTGGTGTTGAAACTGATAGGGACAATGCGAATGTTGGAAACAATTTCAGTTCTAAGCTATTAAGAATAGCAAGTGAATCTAATAAATGGCAT
>JAUZPN010000042.1 GCA_030705885.1 Bacillota bacterium
ACAATAAATAAATATAACAACATTAGTATAAAATATACTATCCCTTCTTTTTAAAATGTCCTTGACAAAGGGTACACTTTAATAGAAACAGCTAAAGAAATGCTTTTGGATAATGAGCCAATGGAAAAAATAAAAAAGTATTCTAAATTAACTGAGAATGAAATAATAAGATTAAGTGATAGTTTAAAGAAAGTATCATCTTAGTGGTAATAATGGCAAACATATAATTTATGTAGCTACCAAGTATGGTATAAAATCAATACTGCTGAAACTAATTTTGAAGTTTTGGTAGTATTATTTTTATGTTGTTTAACTTATAAAAGTAATAGATGCAAAAGGAAAAACAGCAGCTTTTTATTATGACAATCAAAATATGTACCTTCTATGACAGAGCAGACATCTGATGGAAAACAAGTAACTATAAAAGAATAAAACTATAACTAGATATAGTAAACATGCGGTTTTCAGAGGATGTTAGTTGAAAAACATCATTATCCCAACGAAAAAATCTCTAAGGTCTATAGATATAAATGAAACATAGTACAATATAATAGTTTCTTTTGTTGGCAAAAAAATAACACCCACATTTTAAATGAGTGTTACTGTTGTTATATTCGTTTTTAGATACAAAATGCAGCATAGAGAGGAACAATCTTCTTATCATCCTCAAAGCCAAAGTTTTTAGCAGAGAGTTTGATAGCATATGCGGGCTTATGCTTTTCCATATAAACCTTTAAGCTCTTAGCCCTAGTGTTGTCAGCACTCTTTACTTCAATTGGAATGAGTTTGCTATTACGCTGAATAATAAAATCAATTTCAGCACCACGATCGGACTCCCAGTAGTAGGTGTTGTATCCATTTATCATAAGCTGAACATTTACATAGTTCTCAGCCATACCACCCTTGAAATCATTAATTTCATCTACCATATATAGAATGTCATTTGATGCTAGATCCTTCTTAGCACAAAGCAATCCTAAATCAGATACATAGATTTTGAAAGCATCAATGTCACGATAGTTTTCAAGAGGTTTTTTGATTTGCTCTACCTTATAAACCTGTGATACGATACCAGACAGGCAAAGCCACTCAATGGCGTTTTCAAATTCAGAAGCCCTGCCGCCCTTCTTAATCAGCTTATATTGAAAACGTGTATTTTTCCTAGAAAGCTGGACTGTAATATTGTCATAAGCAAGTCGGGTTTTCTTGATTTCATTCAAGTTATTATATTTGCTCATATCATTAAGATAGCTTGCTAAAATTGTATCCTGTGTATGACGGACAAGGATATAATCTTTCGTGGTAATAAATTGCATTACACATTCTGGCATACCACCGATAATGAGATACTGATGATATAGCTGCATTGATATGTCATGCAATGCTGACGGCATAGGCATATTATCCATAAAGCTCTTTTTAATTTGATCAACAAGGTTGTTTTCGCCTGAAGCCAGCATAAACTCTTCCATATCCATAGGATACAATGTTTTCATATCAACCTTGCCAACAGGAAATGAAAACTTTGCTCTGTTGACTGCAACACCAAGCAGGCTTCCTGCCACAATAATATGATAATTGGGAGCATCCTCACAAAAGTATTTAAGAGAAGTCAAGGCCCTTTCACAAAGCTGCACTTCATCAAAGACAATCAATATTTTTTCCTTAACAATAGTTTGACCTGCAATATGTGATAAAATAGGTATCAGATAATCAGGACTAATATTCTCATCAAAGGTTTCAGCAAGCTTTGGATTAGTTTCAAAATTAAAGTAGACCACATTCTCATAATGGGTACGTCCAAACTCTAGAATAGAGTAAGTCTTTCCAACCTGTCTTGCTCCCTGCAAAATTAAAGGTTTGCGGTGTTCACTTCCTTTCCATGATTCTAAGAAGCTCATAATTTTTCTATACATTAAACATGCCTCCTTAAAGGTAATAACCATAGCATATCATATATTCATGTAAATATCAATGATATTTAATTTACTTTTAACATAAAATGACACGAGTATTTTTATATATTTCTCAAAATTGGACATGAACATTGAATATATTATGTTTTATTTCTGAGAATTTGGTTATCATCAGTATAAAGGGACGGTTATTTTTTTAAATAACCGTCCCCTGTTTGTCTAAACTCTTCCTTGAAGTACATCAACTATCTCCATTTTGTTAACAAGTTTTCCGGTCGAAATGCAGGAGAAGAAAAATACAAGCACAGGTACTAAAATTCCTAATAGAATGTACCAAGGACTTATTATTTTTATAGGTGTTCCATTTGGAAAACAGTAAATTTCGTTAAATATAAATCCTCCTAGTAAACTTAATATAAATCCAAAACAGGTTCCAACTAAAGTCGTTAAAATCATTTCTAAAAGTTGTTTGTGTTTTATGTCCTTTTTACTGTAGCCTAACGATTCCAACATCGAAAATTCATAAAGTCTTTCACAAAAATGAACATAGTTTATGTCGCCTAGGGTAAAGGTAATCACAAATACAGTTAATCCAAGGATTATTACTGCAAATACATTAAACATGACAAACATTGTACCTAAAAAACTATATTGTTTATCATAATCATCAAAGCCATATTGATTTTTATGGGAATTTAGAAAACTATGAATATCTTTATTAAGAGCAGTAAGATGGCCTTTTTTTGCTATAAGTATCAAGTTATAAGGATGATTTTTTGTTTCATCTATTGAATAAGGATAATTTTTTATTTCATCTATTGATTTGCTGTCATATACAAAGGACATTATTATATCTCCCTTAAAGGTTCCTGTTATTTTATATTTGCCATCCAAGCTATCTTTGCTATTAACATCAGTTCCATAATAATCTCCAACATTAAGATTTCTGCTTTTGCAGAAGTTTTCATTAAAAAGAACTTCATTATTATTTTGAGGAAGTCTTCCAGATTGCAGTTTAAAATTATACATATTCATCATATATTTAATGTTATCTTCATTAAGATATGGGCAGCAAGTTCCACTTGAATTTATAATAAGTTTTGCAGTTATATTTTCAATTCCAGATGAATACATTATTTTTTGAACATTATTGTTTTTTGAGAAATAATTATAAAGTTCGTCATTATCTTTTTCAGGATATCTTATAGTAACTATAGACATTTTTTCATAGGGTACTATAACATCATTATTAAGTCCATATTTTAGTCCCCCGCCTATCATGCATATGAAGTAAATCAGGAAAACTCCAAGAGACACAGCAAAAACTTGAGGAATAATTTTTTTAGGGTTATTTTTAATATATACAAAGCTGTTAAGAGGTTTCAGCATTTTCATTTGTGTTACCTCCTATTTTCAAACTTATTTATTAAATTATATGCTTGTTTTGCTTCAGTGCTATTAGTTATATTATTTATATCTTCAACTTTACTTATTGAACCATCCCATATATGAATGATTTTATCTGCATCAGAGAGGATACTTTCATCATGAGTTACAACAAGTATACATGCATTTTTGCAGATTGATTTTATTAGGTGCATTACTTCAAAGGCATTGCTATGGTCAAGGGAGGCTGTTATTTCATCAGCAAAAATAATTCTTGGGTTATTTATCAATGCTCTTGCAATTGCAACTCGCTGCCTTTGACCGCCAGAAAGCTGATAAGGTTTTTTATCTATATCATTTTGAAGATCAAGATTTTCTAAAAGCTCTTTTGCTTTTTTGATATCATTATCACTGTTTGAATTTAGTGGGACTAGTACATTTTCCAGTGCAGTCATATAATTAATAAGAAAATGTCGCTGAAAGATGAAGCCAAAATTATTTTTTCTTATATCCGACAGCTCTTTGTTGTTAAAGTTTTGTATATCATTACCTTCAAATATTATTTTTCCAGAGCTTGGCTTTTTAAGACCGCTTAAAAGATATAAAAGTGAACTCTTTCCACTTCCAGAAGGTCCAAGTATTCCATAGAAGGTATTTTCCATGAGAGATAAATTTATATCCTTAACAGCATAGGTTTGTGTGCTTTTTCCCATATCATAAATGAGGTTCACTTTTTCAGCATTTAATAAAATATTATTCATATTACTCATTCCTTTCGATTATTGAAATTGGCTCAATTTTTGATAGTAATATTGAGATTGGAATCAATGAAAATACACATATAAAAATTGGTATTGCTATAATTCTAATAATAAGATCAGCTTTTACTGTAAGAAAGCCTAACCCATGAGGATAAATATATAATTTGTTCATTGAAACCATAAAAATTTCAATAAAGAGAAAGCCTGTAATAAAACCTATAAAGCATGATATTAATATTTCCTTAAAGGCTCTTAAAATTATGTCTATTTGTCTGAAGCCTGCTGCTGCAAGAAGTCCAAATTCCATCCTTCTTTGATAATAATGAACGTATGCGGAATTCCCAAGAGTTATAGATAAAACAACAATCATAACTATTATTACAATGTTGAAAATCATATTAAAGTTATTCATATCAGCATTATCATCATTTCGGATACTGTCTAATGTCATTAAATTTATACCTTCCTTAGGAAGAGTGTTTAGAAATTTATTTAGTTCGTTAAGCTTGCCACTTTTTGGTATAATCAAATAGTTACTATATCCATAAGCACTGCTGTTAATTCCTTCCTCGCTTGTTGGAATAAAGGATATGATATTATTACCTTTCATTATTCCAGATATTTTGTATTTACCATGAAACCAGTCAAATTGAGATACATCACTGCCCATATAATCGCCTATTTTAAGTTTTCTTGATCTAGCTATATTTTCATTTATTATTACTTCTTTGTCTGCATTTTCCGAGAACTTACCTTGTTCAAGTTTTAAATTCATCTTGTCCATAATATATTTTATATCACTTTCAGTTGCATAATATCCAGAATAATCAGCATCGGAACCTAATATATTATTTATCATATATCCATAAGTATTAACTTTTATGATTTTTTCTACATAATCTGAATTTTCTATTTTAGTCATTATATTTTTAGAAATATTACCTTTTGTACTCCAAATGTTTGACATATACTCATATTGAATGTTTCCTCTACTATACGTGTCAAACATATTATTTGTAAAAAATTGAATTACAGCAATAAGAAAAATGCCAAGTCCAATTGAAATTATCATTCCTGCTGTTTTCTTCTTATTGCTTCTTATATAAACAGAGTAGCTTAGCGGCTTATGCATTGTTTTTCCTTCTTTCTATTATTTACTTTATTATATATTAGCAAAAATTTCTGCAAAAAATAAGTTACCACAGCCATAATCATATATGACTGTGGTAACAATTATATTATTTTTGGTCACAAAGTTCTCTGAATCTCTAAAGGAAAATTCTCGATATTACTTTATTCCGTTTCCTTTAAGATAAAGTGCAAGCTTTAACCTGTCCTTCATTTCAGTCTTGCTGTATATTGAGCTTACATAATTTTTCACTGTTCCATCACTTATATATAATGCTGATGCGATTTGATGGTTGGTAAAACCTTGTGCTATCATCATTGCAATTTGCATTTCTCTTTCTGTAAGTCCAAGTTTTTCAGCAATTATTTGATTCTTGATTCTTAGTTCATCATCACTGCTTTCTTTATTATTAGTATCTTCAACATTTGTTGTATACTTATTTTTATCGTTGATATTATTGTTGTGTAAGTATTCTGATTTTATATCAGGTATATGATTTGCAAGAACCTGTGCCACCCTTGATGGCATAATAAAGGTTCCTTTTATACAATCCTTAATTGCTTCAATAAGCTTGTCTTTTTCAATATCTTTAAATACATATCCAGAAACTCCAGCACTCACAGCACTTATAATAAGTTCTTCATCATCAAAGGTTGTGAGAAGCAGTATTTTAACATCTGGAAAAGTCTTTTTAATTATTTTTGAAGCTTCAACTCCATCCATTATTGGCATACGTATATCCATAAGGACAAGATCAGGATGTATCTTTTCTGTAAGTTTTACAGCTTCACTTCCATCTGTACCACAAGCAGCTACTTCAATCTGTGGACAAGAATTAAGAATTATTTCAAGACCATCACGCATTAGACTTTGATCGTCAACAATTATTATTTTTATCATTTTGCTCTCCTATTTTATGAAATTTAATATAAATATTAAAGCCTTCATGTGGCTGAGTCATTATCTGAAGATCACCACCAGATTCCTGTACTCTTTCTTCCATTGCAGAAAGACCAAACCCCTTCTTATAAAAACAACAGCCTTTGCCATTATCTTCAAGAGAAAAAAACAGACAGTCTTCTCTGTTTTTAAGCTTAAAGACAATTGCCGAAGCACCTCCATGTCTTATGCTGTTTGTAATTCCCTCTTGAAGTGCTCTGAATATACACTTTTTTAATTCTATATTTTCACCATCTATATGGTCAATATCATGTATTATTTTAATATCTGTGTGTTTTTTGACATCATTAATAAGATTTATTATCTCTTTATAATAATCAGTATCTTTGCTTCCAAGAGCTGATACAGAGTTTCTTACTTCATTTAATCCTTTCCTAACCTGACTCACAGCAGCCTCAAGCTTTTGTGAAGATTTCTCTAAAATAGTATTAGTTTTTGAGATATTTTTAGTTTTTGAAATATAGTCCTCCATCAAAATTTTTGAAGCTTCCATCTCCACAAGTGCTGTAGTTAAGGTATGACCTACAGTATCATGAATTGACCTGGCAAGTTTATTCTTTTCCTGTATTATAAGATAGTCTTCATTTTTTTTATATGCATCCTTAAGATTTTTATACGTTTCATTAAGTTCAACATTTGAAACCTCTAAATTTCTCTGAACTTCAAAAAGGTTATGATTTATATCAATAATATACTTTACAAGAAAAAGAACCACAGATACAAGAAGGTATTCAGGAAAATTATACAGCTCGAATTTAAAAAATGCAGCAGTATTAGTATGACCCATTTTATAATAGTTTGCAGCTATGTCCATCATATAGAAACTAGTACATATTAAAGCTGCCTTAGCTTCTTTTATGCTGAAAATAACTTCATACATTATAACAAAATAAAACATTCTAAAGCTTGTTCCATTTGTTGCAGCACTTAAATACAAAGTCATCACAATATCTGCTGCAATTAGCAGATAGAAAACAGGATTATTTTGATATTTAAGCTGAATAAATAATTGTTTTACTGTAAAAGATGCAATTATTGCAAGCGAAATATATAGTGACTTCCATGGACTTGATATATTTTCAATAGCACAGAATATCAGTGAAATTACAAGCACTATATATATTATAATAATAAGGTAATGTTCCAGTTTATCTTTCATAATTAATTTGTACCTAACTTTCTTTTCGTGAAAAAAATAGTATTTAAGTTATTATATTATACTTTCCTTGTCATATTTAGTTCTGCTTAATTTTTAAATGATAGCGAAATAAAGCTCCTTTTAGAAATTTTTTGAAACTTTGAGACCTAGGATAGTATATATTATATATTAAAACTTTATATTAAGAAACAATAATAATAGAGATTTTTTAACATGCTTGTGAAAATTTTTATATCTGTAAATTTAATTGATAATATTTTAATAACTGAATATAAAATAATTAAAAAATCCAGAACTATATATAATCCGTTTTCTTGATACTGATATGTTAAAATAGAGAAAATGAGAATAAAAAATGGTATAATTAAAAAAGTATGAATCTATGTATGGTTCAACAGTAAATATTAAAGATGGTGAAAAAAGTTATGTTTGAAAATATAAAGGATGAAGCAGGAGCAATAGACCTTCAGAACAAACTAAATAAAAGTATTGTATTAAAGAGTAGTTTTGATGTTAGTTCTTTAAAAAAGGTAGCAGGTGTGGATTTAGCATATTGGAAAGTATCAAATATAGAATATGCAGTATGTTGTATTGTAGTAATTGATTATAATACTAAAGAAGTGCTAGAAAAAGCACATACTGTATCAAGTATAGACTTTCCATATATTCCAGGATGCCTTGCATTTAGAGAACTTCCATTAGTATTAGAAACAGCAGGTAAGTTAAAGAATGAGCCTGATTTATATATTTTTGATGGAAATGGTTACTTACACCCAAGACATATGGGAATTGCTACACATGCATCTATGTATTTAAATAAGCCAACAATAGGTATTGCAAAGAGCTATTATAAGATTGAAAATGTTGATTTTGTGGTTCCTGAAAATTATGATGGTGCCTATACAGATATAATTATTAATGGTGAAATTTATGGGCGAACAATAAGAACTCATAAAGATGTAAAGCCTATATTCTTATCTTCTGGAAATTATATTGATTTGGAAATATCAACAGTAATAGTAAATAATTTTGTAACAACTGAAAGTCATATTCCTATACCTACAAGATTAGCAGATATAGAAACACATAGAATGAGAACAATGTATAATTACAATGGATGATGATCCGATGGTATCTCATAATGGAATTAAACAGATAAAGGTGTTGGATTGGCTTCTTTTATAACATTGCAAAATATGCTATAATAGCATAAGCGTTCTGCTTTATAAAAATGAAAGAAAATGAGGAGATTTCAATGAACTTATTAACTGCTGAAAATTTGAGTAAAAGTTATAGTGAAAAAGTATTGTTTGATAATATAAGTTTTGGCATAAACGAAGGAGATAAAATAGGGGTAATTGGTGTTAATGGAACAGGTAAGTCAACTTTGCTCAAAATTATTTCAGGGGCTGAATATATGGACAGCGGAAAAATAACAAAGGTGAATGGTGCAAGAATAGAATATCTGCCTCAAATGCCAGTGTTTTATGAAGATATTACAGTAATAGAGCAGATATTTAAAGGAAATTCTCCAGTTATGAAGCTTATAAGGGAATATGAAGAAATTTTAAATGATTTAAATATAAATCCTGAAAATGAAGAGCTGCAGAAAAGACTATTAGGTGTCAATCAAAAAATGGATGCTGCTAATGCATGGCAGATAGAAAGTGAAGCTAAAACAATATTAAATGTTCTTGGAATAACTGATTATAATGCTAAAGTAGGAATTTTATCAGGAGGTCAGAGAAAAAGAATAGCACTTGCAGGTGCACTTATTAATCCATCAGATCTGCTGATTTTAGATGAGCCTACTAACCATATGGATAATGAGACAATTTCATGGCTTGAACAATTTTTAAATAAACGTAAAGGCTCACTGCTTATGATAACTCATGACAGGTATTTCCTTGACAGAGTTACTAATAGGATAATTGAATTGGATAAGGGTAAATTGTATTCATATGATGGAAATTATAGTGTCTTTCTTGAAAAAAAGGTTGAAAGAGAAGCACTTTCGCAGGCTTCTCAGGAAAAGCTTGATAATTTATTAAGAAGAGAATTAGCTTGGATAAGGAGAGGTGCTAAGGCACGTACTACAAAGCAAAAAGCTAGAATTGACAGGTTTGAAGTACTTAATGAAGAAAAGGTTGAAGTTAAAAATGAAAAGATAGATATTTCTGTTGCTTCAAGCAGGCTTGGTAAAAAAATAATGGAGCTTCAGCATATTATCAAAACTTATGGAGATAAAAAGTTAATACAAGATTTTAGTTATATTGCAACAAGAGATGATAGAGTAGGCATAATTGGACCTAATGGAAGTGGAAAATCTACACTGTTGAATATAATTACAGAAAAAGTTATTTGTGACAGCGGGACATTACAAATAGGTGATACAGTTAAGATTGGATATTTTTCTCAGGAAAGCAAAGAACTTAATCCTAATTTAAGAGTTATTGAGTATATAAAAGAAGCAGCAGAGTTTATTGAAACTTCTGATGGAGCAAAAATAAGTGCTTCTCAAATGCTTGAAAGATTTATTTTTGATGGTTCTATGCAGTGGACTCCTATTTCAAAGCTTTCAGGAGGAGAGAAAAGAAGATTATATCTGTTAGGTGTTCTGATGACTGCACCTAATGTACTCTTGCTAGATGAGCCTACAAATGATTTGGATATAGAGACATTAACTATTCTTGAGGATTATATAGATGAATTTAATGGCACGGTTATAGCAGTTTCACATGATAGATATTTTCTTGATAGAATTGCAAATAAAATATTTAGTTTTGAAGGTAATGGAGTTATATCATACTATACAGGAAATTATTCAGATTATAAAGAACAAAAGGAACAAAAGGAAAAAAGTAATGAGGAAAATAATAATAAAGTAAATAAAAAATCTGATACTGTTGAAAATACAAAGACTAAAGTTTTAAAATTTACTTTTAAAGAGCAAAAAGAGTATGATGAGATAGATGAAAAAATACAAGAAACTGAATTTAAGCTTGCAGAATTAGATTCGAAGTTAGATGAAGCATCAAGCAATTATGAGTTATTGCAAAAACTGCTTGCAGAAAAAGCAGATTTGGAAAAACAGTATGAATTTATTATGGAGCGATGGGTATATTTAAATGAATTAGCAGAAAAAATAAATAATAATAAAAATGTAAAGACCTCTGATTGAATTTAACCAGAGGTCCTTTTTTAGTGTTAAACATCTTTACACAATTCCAGCCTGGCTTCTTTAAGTAAATTTTCATTAGTAATTAGATCAAAGCCTGTTTGTGCTAAAGCTTGAGCAGCTTTCATTATTCTATCTTGTGCAAGGTCACTAATAGTAGCAGCAGCAAATTCATTAGATGAGTATTTAATATTTGAATCATCTACTATGTTGATATATGGATGAATACAAGGAATAATGTGGCTTATTGTACCAATGCTGAGACCAGAAGCAGTATCTTTTGGTTTATCAACATCTATAATTCCGCTTTCTTTTAAATTATGAGAGAATAATCTGGATAATGTTCTATTTGTAATAAGTTCATCATAAGGCATTTCATACAAACAGACATCGCTGCTTATATCCATTAAGCTGCTGGTGGTTTTAACAAGTTCTTTAATTGTCCTTTCAATACATTCTGCCTGTGCCATTTTTGGTGTTCGTATATAAAATTTAGATTCTGTTTTAGAAGGCATCATATGAGGAGAAGAACCACCTTGAACAATAACTCCATCAATTGAACAGCCCTCTTCAAAGCCCTTAGATAATAGTGTCAGTGCATTAAAAGTAAAAATGCATGCATCTAATGAAGAGTAGCCGCTGACTTTTCTATAACTAAGTTCATCTTTACCTGTATATGTTATTTTTAAAGGTAATACTGCATTGGAAGTTCCGCTTTCTGCAGTATAAATATCAGGATGTATCATTAAAGCTGCATCAATATCATTAAAGGTGCCTTGTTTAGCCATAGTAATTTTTGCACTTCCAATGAATTCGCCAGGGCAACCTAAAATAATTACTGAACCACCAGTTTTATTAATTACCTTAGATAAGGCTAAACCTGCTGCTATAGAGGCTGCAGAAATTAAGTTATGACCAACTAAGTGACCTGAATTTTCTAATGCATCATATTCACAAAAGAAACAAATTTTTGGATGACCTTTCCCATATTGAGCCATGAAGGCAGTAGGAATTTTAAGGTAATGGTCCGTTACTGAAAAATGGTTTTTTTTAAGTATTTCTACTATATAATTATAAGCTTTATGTTCATTAAAGCTGGATTCTGGATTTTCGTAAAGATATTTTGATAAATTGAAGATGTCATTTTTTATTGTACTAAGATAAGTAATCATTTCTTGCTTCATTAATTAAAACCCCTTTCAAGTTCCAGTAAGTGTTAAATATATTATATCCAATAATACAAAATATATTATTATGGAAAAAATTTTTGAGTTAAATTTAATCAAAAATATTTATGTGGACAAAATAAATTTTACGAAAGATTGAATAAAATATAGTATATGAGGCAAAAATTAAGATAATATTTGTATGAGGGGTGGATTTTATGAAAAAGAAGTATTGCATAATATGCAGAAAACCATTAAAAGATGGTATAATTATAAATGGAAAAGGAATGTGCAAATTATGTGAAGAGAGATTAATCAAAATGGAATTAGATACTGATTTTTATGAATATTACAAAGAATGCATAAGAAAAGAAATTATCGAACCAATGATAAAGGGAGAGGATATAAAGTGCCAGAGTTACCACTTGTAGATGCGATAATTCAATATACTAAAGAGAATAATGCTCCATTTTCAATGCCAGGGCATAAAAGTGGAAGAGGTTTTTTAGAAACAACAGAGGGAAAAAATCTTTATGATAATTTCATAAAGGGTGATATAACAGAGGTTGAAGGATTAGATAATCTGCATCATCCAGAAGGGGTTATAGCAGAAGCACAAAAGCTTTTAAGTGAGTTTTATGGAAGTAAGAAATCTTATTTCCTTGTGAATGGAAGTTCTAGTGGAAATTTAGCCATGATTTTTTCGTCTTTTAATGAAGGAGATAAGGTTATTATCGAAAGAAACTGCCATAGATCTGTTTTAAATGGTGTAATTTTGAGAAAATTAAGACCGGTTTATGTAAAAAATAAATTTAATAATATATATAATGCTCCTATTTCTGTGAACAAGGAGCATTTTTTGCAGGTAGTAAACGAGAATAAAGATGCAAAAGGGATTATAGTAACATATCCTAACTATTATGGTGTATGTGTTAATCTCAAGTTTATAATAAAAGAAGCCGAAAAATATAATATGAAGGTTTTAGTAGATTCAGCACATGGGGCTCATTTTGGTGTTTGTGAGGGTTTGCCGGAAAGTGCAGTGAGATTAGGAGCCCACATGGTTGTAATGAGTGCCCATAAAACATTGCCAAGCTTGACTCAGACTGCATATCTTCATGTATCAGATAAGGCAGACATAGATAGAGTTGATTTTTATGTCAGCAGTTTATTGAGTACAAGCCCTTCTTATATGTTAATGGCATCTATGGATTATGCACGTTTTTATTTGGATAAATATGGAAAGGAAACTTTTGAGAGCCTTTTATCTACTGCAAATAATTATAGAAAGAAAATTAATGATATTGGTTTTTTTCATGTGATCAGCAAGAAAGAGTTAATAGAAAATAATTTAAGTGGTTTGAGTAATGATATCTATGATTTAGATGAAAGCCGATATATAATAAATATACCTAAAGGATACAGCGGCGAAAAATTATTGATGTACTTAAGAGATGAAGGAATTCAAGCAGAAATGAGTGATGAATCAAATGTAGTACTTATTTTTTCACCATTCAATCATGAAGAAGACTTTGAAAAATTATATCAGGTACTTTGTAAATGCAATATAGAAAAAATTAAAAATGAAATTGGCTCTAGTGAAATAATTATCTGTGATTTGCCAAATATAAAATTACTGCCTTATGAAGTACTTTTAAAAGAAAAGAAATCTGTAAAGTTTGAAATGTCTGAAGGGCTAATATGTGCTGAAGCTGTTGTACCATATCCGCCAGGTATACCAATTATAATGCCGGGAGAAGTATATTCAGATGAGGTAATAAAAGCAATTAAGTATTATGATAAAAATAAATCTGTAGTTTTAGGTGTTAAAAATGGGTGCGTAAAATTTGTATAAAGTTCACCAAAAGGAGCAAAAGCATGAAGGGTAAGTTAATAGCTATTGAAGGTCCTGATGGATCTGGTAAAACCACACAAATTGAATTATTAAAAGAATATTTTTTGAAAAACAACTATGAGATTATTTGTACAAGAGAACCAGGCGGCACAGATATAAGTGAAAAAATACGAGATATAATATTAGATAATAATAATTCTAAGATGAGCAGTATGTGTGAATCATTATTATATGCTGCCAGTAGAGCACAACTTGTAAATGAAGTTATTAAGCCTGCAATTTTGGAAGGGAAAGTTGTAATATGTGATAGATTCATAACTTCATCAATTGTTTATCAAGGAATTGCCAGAAATTTAGGAATTGAAAGAATTAAAGGAATAAATGAATGTGCTGTTGATGGGTTAAAGGTTGATTTAACAATTTTAATTTCCTTAGATTATGAAGAGGGGTTAAAAAGAAAAGCAAAACAAAAAAAATTAGATAGATTGGAAAGCAGCGGCAGTGAATTTCATAAAAAAGTTTTTGAAGGGTATATGTCAGCTCCAATGTTTTGTGATGATATCAAGGTAATTGATGGGAATAGAAGCATTAGTGATATACATAATGATATTCTTTCTGAAATAAAAAAAATACTTGTATAAAAATTAGTTGAATTGTATTTAAATATGGTATAATAAATACAATAAATGTAATCCATATTATTATAAATGTAAAGGAGATATTAATATGAAATTAATAATTGCCATAGTTCAAGATGATGATGCAGGCGAACTTATTGCAACTTTAAATGAGGAAGGTCATAGAGTTACAAAGCTTGCTACTACGGGTGGATTTTTAAAATCAGGTAATACTACTGTAATGATTGGAGTAGAAGAAGAAAGTGTGGATGAAGTACTAAAAGTTGTAGAAAATGTATGTAAGACTAGAGAGCAGGTAGTTACATCACCAACAACCATTGCAGGTTCTTCAGGAGTATATGTGCCTTATCCAGTAGAAATTGAAATTGGTGGAGCTACGGTATTTGTTGTAGATGTAGATAAGTTCTTAAAATTTTAGGAGATTAATGTGGAAGATTTCAATAATAATAATTTTAAAGATATTATTGGGCATGAAAATTTAATAAGGCAGGTAGTAAATTCTATATCTTCAGGCACATTTTCTCATGCCCATCTTTTTATTGGTGAAGATGGTATTGGAAAAAGTCTTATAGCAAAAAGAATAGCTTTGGCAATTTTAGGGAAAGATAAAGATAAACAGTATGCTGATATTTTAGAATATAGAACAGCTAAAAACAAGCAGTCTATTGGTGTAGAAGAGATGGAGAATATTATAATAGAAATTAATTCAAAGCCATATGAGGGAAGTAAAAAGGTAATAATTATATATGAAGCAGATAAATTAACAACAGCTTCACAAAATGCTTTTTTAAAAACTATTGAAGAGCCTCCAAAAGGAGTTTATATCCTATTGCTTTGTGAAAATTCAGAATACATATTAGATACTATTAAATCAAGATGTCAAATCCATAAGCTTGAAAGATTAAGTCCAAATGAAATAACTTTATTTATTAGAAAAAAATATTCAGAACTTAGTGATAATGAAATTAGGTCATTGTCTTTATTAAGTGATGGAATTCCAGGCAGAGCAGAACAGTTTTTAAACGATGAATCATTTAAGGAAATTAGGGATAATATACTTGATATACTTCTTAATATAAATAACAAAATTGAACCAAATAAGTATGAAGCTTTTTTTTCAAAGTATAAAGGAAAATGGGAAGAGCTGCTTACTTGGATTGTTTCGTATACAAGGGATGTAATGATTTATAAAGAAACAGGAAATGAAAGTTTAATTATTAATTTTGATAAAAGTGAAAACATAAAAGAGTTAAGTAATATGTTTTCTTTTAATAGATTAAATGGTATTATTAATATTGTAAATGATACAAGAAAAAAATTAATTAGAAATGTTAATACATCTTTAGTTTTCGAGATGATGATCATAAACTTACAGGACAATTAAAAATACAGGAGGACTGAACAATTGATAATTGTTCAGCACAGGATAAGGAATACAGGAGGGTTAAGCTTGGTTACAGTAGTAGGTGTACGTTTTAAAAAGGCTGGTAAAATTTATTATTTTGATCCATGTGAATTAAGTATTGAAAAAGGTGATTTTGTAATTGTTGAAACTGCAAGAGGAATAGAATTTGGAGAATGTGTTATAGGCAGCAAGAAGATAGAAGATAGTGAAGTTATATCACCACTTAAAAGTGTTATTAGAAAAGCTGATGATAATGATATTGAAAAACATAATACTAATAAGCAGAAGGAAAAGGATGCTTTTAATACATGCCTTGCCAAAATAAATAAGCATAATTTAAATATGAAACTTATAGATGTAGAATACACATTTGATAATAATAAAGTTATTTTTTATTTTACTGCAGATGGAAGAGTAGACTTTAGGGAACTAGTAAAAGATTTAGCTTCTGTCTTCAGAACAAGGATTGAACTTAGGCAAATAGGTGTAAGAGATGAATCTAAAATGATAGGCGGACTTGGTCCTTGTGGAAGGAGCATGTGCTGTTCTTCATATTTAGGCGATTTTGTTCCAGTATCAATAAAAATGGCTAAAGAACAGAACTTATCTTTGAATCCAAGTAAAATTTCAGGAATATGCGGCAGACTTATGTGTTGTTTGAATTATGAGCAGGAGACCTATGAAGAAATACGAAAAAAGCTTCCTAAAACAGGGTCAATAGTAGAAACACCATATGGTAATGGGGAAGTTGTATCTAACAGTGTAGTAAAAGAAAGTATTAAATTAAAGACTAAATCTAAGGATGGAGAAGAAATCCTTGTTGATGTTCCAATGAATGAAGTAACTATAATATCAGGCGGCTATGAAGGAACAATAAGTGATGAAGATATTAAAATAGAAATATCAAAAGAACAAGAAGATGCAAATATAATAAAAGAATTATTTAAAGAAAATTAGAGAAACTATAAGTTGGAATTTTGAGCTTATGGAGGCAAATTTTTATGAAATCTACTTTAAAAATTAGTAAAATTAATTCAATAGATGATGTTAATAATATAAGACAAGCGGTTTCAAACAATGAAGGTGTAATTGCATGCCAAATAATAGCTGAAAAAGACCAAATAATTGTGTTTTTTGATGAGATATTTACAACTGAGGATAAGATAATAGAGTCAATAGAAGATTTAGGTTATAGTGTAAATTAAAAGATTATTATTATTTGAAAAAAAGTTTTAAAAATTCTTTTAAAAAAGTTTTTTTTATGATAAAATAAGCTTGATATTAATTTATCAAACTTTTTAAGGAGGTGTTTATTAATGGCTTATAAAATAACAGATGCTTGTGTAAGCTGCGGAGTTTGTGCATCAGAATGTCCAGTTAGCTGCATCAGTCAAGGAGATAGTCAATATGATATAGATGCAAATACTTGTATTGATTGTGGAAATTGTGCTAATGTATGCCCAGTAGGAGCACCAGTTCAAGAATAATTAATAAAGATAATATACTTAATCAGTTATTATCTAGATCAGGCAGTAAATTGAGTATTCAATTTGCTGTCTTTTACTTTTTAGCTTGTAAAAGTTATAATTTTTTAAAAAAAATATTGTTTTATTTTCATTCTTTATGTAAAATAGGTGTAGAAATAAATATATTACAATGAGCTGAATAAAAAATATGGGGGCGAGTAAAATTTTTACTTTATTAAAAAAGAATAATAAAATAGCTGCACCAATAAGTGGAAAAGTTATTGACTTAAAATCAATAAATGATAAGGTATTTTCTGAAAAATTAGCAGGAGATGGAGTGGCAATAGAACCTACAGGAAATGTAATTGTAGCACCAGCTGATGGAACATTATCATTAGTTTTTAAAACTGGTCATGCATTTAGTATGAAGCTGAATAATGGTGTGGAACTTTTAGTCCATATAGGTTTAGATACTGTAGAATTAGAAGGAAAAGGTTTTGAAATATTAGTTAAAGAGAAAAAGTTTGTAAAATGTGGCCAGCCAATAATTAAAATTGATAGAGATTGGATTTTAGAAAAAGGATATTCCCTTACTACTCCAGTAATAATAACTAATCCTGATATGATTCTTGAAATTAAAGGTAGTATTGGTGAAGATGTAGAGGTTGGACAAGATACAATTTTTACATATAGAGTAAAATAGTATTAACACATTTTTAAGACTAAAGATTAATCAAAACCATACGAATATATTATTATATATAAGAAGCCGGAGGTGAGATTAAATTTGTCGGGAATAATAGGTATTGTTATTGCATTAGCTGCATTGCTTGCTGGAGCTGCGATAGAAGGTACAAGTTTAACTGCACTTTTATCACCTACTTCTGCTTTAATAGTTTTTGGAGGAACCATTGGAGCAGTAATTATTTCATTCCCTATGGAACAAATAAAAAAGGTAGGAAAAGTTATGAAGGTTGCGTTTACAGCAAAGGAAAAAGATTTAACTGAGTTTATTGTATATTTTAAAGATCTTGCTTTTAAAACAAGAAAGAATGGTCTACTAAGTATTGAAGGAGAGATATCATCAGATGCAAATATGGATCCCTTTATAAAAAAAGGACTTCAAATGATTGTAGATGGTGTGGAACCTCAATCTGTAAGGAGTATACTAGAGTTAGAAGCGGATATGACATCTGAAAGGCATAAAGAAGGAGCAGCCATATTTGAATCTGCAGGGGGATATGCACCTACTATGGGAATTGTAGGTACAGTTTTAGCACTTGTTAATGTTTTAGGGCATCTTAGTGGTTCAGATTCAGCTTCACTTGGTGAAAAAATTTCAGGTGCTTTTATTGCAACTCTTTTTGGTATAGCTTCTGCAAATATTCTTTGGCTTCCAATAGGGTCAAGGCTTAAAGCTATTGACAAAGCGGAAGCAACTCAAAAAGAATTGATAATTGAAGCTATATTATTTATTCAGGAAGGAGTAAATCCAAATACAATAGCAGAAAAATTAAAAGGATTCTTAAATAAAGAGCAGCTTGCTAAGTATGAATTAATAGATAAGAAGGTGGAAGCATGAGTAGAAAAAAGAAGGCTCCAGAAAAAGAGCCTAATAGTGAGAGATACATGCTTACATATTCAGACCTTATAACATTACTTATGATTTTTTTTATAGTATTATATTCAATGAGTAATGTAGACAGCCAAAAATATCAACAGGTAGCACAATCATTAAGTGCTGCTATGGGTGGAGGTTCAGGAAAAAATATTGTAGGACTTAGTACAGGCACGGGAACATCTTCAAAAGCAGGCGGCGATGAAGAATGGCAGCCAGAAGAGGTTAGTTTAACATCAGAACAGGACAAACTTTCTGATGTTAAGAAACAGGTAGATAATTATTTAAATAAAAATAATCTTACAGGTAGTGTAGAAACAATTATGGAGGACAGGGGGTTAGTCCTTCGATTTAAAGACTCATTATTTTTTGATACTGGTAAAGCTGATGTTAAGCCAGCAGAGAGAACTAAGCTTGTAGATGTGGGCAAAATTCTTAATGCAGTCCAAGGAAATTATATTAGAGTAGAGGGAAATACAGACAATGTTCCAATAAATACATCAGAATTTGCATCTAATTGGCAACTTTCAGGTATTAGAGCAACAAATGTTGTTCAAATATTAGCTGAATCTGGTATTGATCCTAAAAGACTTCAAGGACAAGGAAGAGGCGAGTATAATCCAATTGCAGCAAATAGTACAGAAAGCGGCAGAGCTCAAAATAGAAGAGTTGATATAATAATATTAGACAGTAAATATAGTGGAGCGGAAACAAATAATTAAGCGTATTTTATTAAAAGATGGTATAATAATATATATAACCGTCTTTTTTTATTTAAGGCGATAAATAATTAAAATGAGGTTGAAAATGAATTTTATTAATGGCGATGAGACTTTAGACGATTTGCAGATTGGCAATATATATGTGATTCAAAAGAAAAATGCATTTAGGTTTGGTGTTGATGCAGTACTTTTAGCTAACTATGCTAAAATTAAAAATGATAGTGTTGTAGTAGATCTTTGCTCAGGTACA
>JAUZPN010000043.1 GCA_030705885.1 Bacillota bacterium
AATGTAGTTAATAGAGTTGAGTATATAAGAGTTTATTATGTTACAGAAGAGATTATTTCTAAAGGAAAGAAGATAGATGCCTTTCCAAAACTTACAGAATATAATGATGCAGTTTTTGGAAAAGCTTATTATATTAAGGGAAATAAAAATACAGCAGCTAATCTTAAGGATGATGAGTGTATTATTCCAGCATGTATAAGTAATGATTACAATATTAATGTTGGTGACAAGATTAATATAAAATTTTCAAATGAAGAAGTAAATTATACAGTAAAGGGTATATTCTCTGAATCATACAATACATCTTCAGCATTTGAAACTAATATATTGATTAATAAATTACCTAAGACTGTACATGGACAATTATATATAAAATTGTATGGAAAAGACAGAGTTACTGGGAATGAAATTGAGGAAGCTTATAGGGAAAAACATGATGGACAATTGAAAGGAGTACTATATACTCTTGAAAACCGCATAGGTAATGGTATGATTGCAGGGCAAGTTATAGCTGGAGTTTTCCTTGCAATTGGGTTTGTAATGCTATTTGTAAGCTGCATAATAATACACTTTATGATACAAAATGCAATGATTACAGATGCTAAGACTATAGCAGTTTATAAAACTATGGGATATACTTCAGGAGACATTTTAAAGCTGTATTTAATTTTTTACTTTACAGTAGTTTCTACATCTTGTTTTGTTGGAATTGGAGGTTCTGTATTCTTATCAAATACAATTTTGATTTCTGTATTTAAAAATATTGGTAAAGTGGTTTCTAACAATGTAATAATTCCAGGAATTTTTTGCTATGCACTTATTGTAACTTTTGTACTAATCATCATTTACAAGATTATAGAAAAGACTCAAAAAGTTAAACCTGTATATGCATTAAATGGAATGTCAAATTCAAGTGCGAAAAAGAAAAAAGAATATAAAGGTAATTCTAAAATGCAGTTTTCTTCCTTTGGTATTGCATTTAGAACATTGTTAAGAAATAAAAGAGGTGCTGTTAGTATAATTATCACTGCTGTTGTAACTATATTCAGCATTAATTTTGCAGTGATATCATTAGATGTTGCTTATACTATGAAGGACAATAATGATTACTGGCTGGGAGTGGATAAGAGTGATGTTATGATTACTGTATCAGATATCAGCCAGTTTGAGAAAGTAGAAAAGATAGTTAATGAAGATTCAAATGTGGATTATTCATTAAATAGTAACCTTAATGCACATGTTGCCATGAAATGGAAAAAAGGAATGAAAGTAACACTTTTATATGGGTTTGTTTATGATGATTATTCTAAGGCTAAACTTCCTATAATTAAAGGCAGAAATCCTGAGGCTGGAAATGAAATTGCCATTGGAAGTACAGCTGCCAGTGAGCTTAATAAAACGGTTGGAGATTATATAGAGGTATATATAGGTGCTGAAAAGAGAGTAAACATGCTCATAACAGGGATTTTTCAAACCTATATGGAAATGGGAGATGCATGCAGGGTAACAAAGAGTATGTATACTGAAAATGACTATCCTGTAAGCTATGACACTATATCTATTTATTTAAAGAATCAAAAAGACATAAATCATTTTATTAAAGATATGAAGAAGAAAATAGGTTCAAGTGGTAATGTGACTCCTAGAACTGAGGCTTTCAGCAGCATAATGAATATGATTGCTGCACCTCAGAAAAGTGCAATTCCACCTGTAGTTGCACTAGTGCTTTTAGTTGGATCAATAAATATTTTCTGTATAGTAATGCTTAAAAATGTAAACAGCGAAAAAACAAATGGAATTTATAAATGCTTAGGGTATTCAACAATGCATTTGGTACTATCTAATTTGTATTATGTTGGAATAATAGCAGCAGCTTCAATGGCAGTTGCTGTGCCTATGGTCATTTTATTTTATCCTGATATTATGAAATTATGTTTAAGTATGTTTGGATTTTTAAAATACCCAGTAACTTATAATACTTGGCATATTGTGATAGCTAATTTAGTAGTTTTATTAATTTTCATCCTAAGTACATTAATATCTTCTCGTTCATTGAAAAAGGTAAATGTTAGGGACTTGGTACAAGAATGATGTTAATGGACAATTGACAATGGACAGTTGACAATTGAGGTTGATTTTCCTACGTTATACTGAGGAAAAACTTCTTTCACTCTCAACTCTCAACTTTCCACTCTCAACTTAAAAATTTATACGAAAGGATTTGGTGAAAAATGAAAAATATTATTATAAAAACAGAGTTATTATGTAAAAGCTTTATTAGTGATGGAGAAGTAAATAATGTTATTAAAAATATGGATTTAGAAATATATGAAGGAGATTTTACTGTAATTATGGGAAGTTCTGGTTCAGGAAAATCAACTCTTCTTTACAACTTAAGTGGTATGGATAGTGTGACAACAGGAAAAGTTTTCTTTGATGGAGATGATATTACTAGAATGAAGGAGAAAGAAATGGCAAAGCTGCGTAAGGATAAATTAGGCTTTGTATTTCAAGGAATTAATTTAATTCCTAATCTTAATGTATATGAGAATATTTTAAGTCCTACTTATAAAACAAAAACAGATAGAAGTGAAATAGAAAAAAAAATAGACATACTCCTAGAGAAAATGGAACTTACATCACAAAGAAAAAAGTTTCCAAACCAAATGTCAGGAGGGCAAAAGCAGAAGGTTGCTATATGCAGAGCTCTGATAAATAGTCCTAAGGTTTTATTTGCAGATGAACCTACAGGATCACTTAATTCTTCACAGGGACAGAGTGTTCTTGATACTTTTACAAACATTAACAAAGAGGGACAATCAGTAGTAATGGTAACACATGATTTAAAAGCTGCACTGAGAGGTAATCGCATTATTTATATAAAAGATGGACGTATTGATGGTGATTTAAATCTTGATGAATATGATGAAAAATCAGTTTTACAAAGAGAAGAAATAGTATATAAATTTTTGAAAGAAAGAGGCTGGTAGAACTTGTACGAGACTTTGGGATAGAGTATAATTTTATTTATAATTGACAATGGACAGTTAACAATTGACAATTGACAGTTGACAGTTGAAAGTATGGGGGTGACAACCGCTCTTCACTCTCAACTCTCAACTTCCAAAATGTGAGGTGAAATATGGGACAGAAAATATTGATAGTAGAAGATGAAAAAGAACTGGCTGATATTTTGGGAGCATATTTAAGTGTAGAAGGTTTTGAGCCTGTTGTGGCTAATGATGGTGTTGAAGGTTTAAAAGCATTTAATGAAAAACAGCCAAGTCTTATACTTTTAGATATTATGCTTCCAAAGATAGATGGAATCAAGGTATGCAAAGAAATTCGTGAAAAATCAGAAATTCCTATAATTATGATTTCTGCAAAAAGTGGAGAAATGGATAAGGTTATAGCTCTAGGAATTGGTGCAGATGACTATGTAACTAAACCTTTCAGCCCTTTAGAGCTTGTTGCTAGGGTAAAAGCACAGCTTAGGAGATATAAGAAATCCAGTGATGTTATTAATAGTGATAAAAATGAAATTAAAATAGGAGAGCTTGTACTTAAAAAATCCTCTTATTCAGCAGTGGTTAAAGGTGAACAGTTATCTTTAACAACAAAGGAATTTGATATGTTGTTCTTTTTTGCGAAGAATCCAAATCAGGTCTTTTCAAAAGAACAGATATATGAAGGGGTATGGGGATATAATGGCATATGTGATGATAATAGTATAACAGTATATGTAAACCGCATTCGTGAGAAGCTGAATAAGTATGAATTGGATTATATTAAAACTGTATGGGGAGCTGGATACAAGTTCTCTATTTAGATTAAAGTATATCAAAATATCAGCAGAATATTTTTAACAATAAGTAATCCTGCTGTTATAAGGGAGATTTGGTATGAATAATAAGCTTTACAAAACAAATATTATAACGGCTGCTGTCATAGTAGTCGTTCTTTTTGTATCAATTATATTAACAATTTATAATTATCTAAGTATAGACTTTAATATATATGATAATAATGTAAGAATGCTTGTTTCAAAACAGAGAAATGAAATAGAAAAAGGAATTTATTATAAAAGTAAATATTCATACATCGTTTTTGAATTGGATGGTAAGGTACTGTATAACAATACAGCTTTAGAATATAAAAAGGGAGATATTCTAAATATACAAGAAATGCTCCAAACAGATAAAAGCTTTAATATTAATAACAAAGATAAAATTAAGGAAAGTTTTGTATTGCAGAAAGAAGGCAAGACTGCTGGTTTTGTGGTTTTTTTGATACCTAAAAACGAGGTTATGAAGGATTCTAATTATAGTAGAGTATGGAAAGTTTTTTATCCATTATTTTTAGGAATATTTATTAGTGTAATTATATTAGTGATTAGAACTACCTATTGTAACCTTCGAATTTTGAAGATCTTAAAGGAAATCAGCAGTTCTTCCAAGGCTATTATTGCTGGTAATTATAATTTAGAGGTGCTTAGAACATATGAAAATGTGATAGGTGAAAATGAAGTTGGAGAATTAACATACTCTTTTGAATTAATGAGAGATGAGTTAAAAGAAAAGCAGGTTAGAGAAGAGGCACTTAAAAAATCACAGCAGGAACTGATTTCAAGCATTTCTCATGATCTGAAAACTCCTTTGTCTACAATTAAAGCTTACAGCGAAGGCCTTAGAGATGGTATTGCTAGGACATCTGAATCACAGAAGAATTTTGTAAATATTATTATTGGAAAAACGGATTTATTAATACAAATGATTAATGAGTTACTGGAATACTCAAATACTCAGTTAAAACAGCTGGATATCAGGCGGCAGGAGATTTATTTTTTAGAATATTTTATTCCAGTAATGAAGGAAATCGAAGTATTTGTAAAGCAAAATGATATGGAGTTTTCATATGAAATAAAAACTTCTGATATGCTTGTAAATATTGACACAAAGCGTATCACAGAGGTTTTATATAATCTTGTGGAAAATAGTATGAAATATATAGGAGAAAAGACGGGACATATTGAAATTAAAGCAGAACATCAAGAAGATTATATACTTATTAAGGTTAAGGATAATGGAATAGGTATAAGTTCTGATGATATACCTTATGTTTTTGATAAATTCTATAGAGCAGAAAAGTCAAGAAGTTCAAGCATACCAGGTTCAGGACTTGGGTTATCTATATGTAAGTATATTGTAAGTGAACATGGTGGAGAAATATACTGCAAAAGCAGGCATAATAAAGGCTGCGAAATTGGATTTACACTACACTAATGCTTCTTTCATAAATTTGTTGGAAATTTGTGAATGAGGGTAGTATAATTAACTACAGTAGGTTAAAATTGAGGTGAAAACTATGAAAATGAGTTTTAAAGCTAATGAAAATAATGTCAAGATTCTTGGAAGAACAGAGGTTATTAATGATATAAGGTATATAAATTATTCATGTTCTGGAATTGAATTTGAATTTGAAGGTACAAGTGCTAGTGTTGTTTTGTGTACAGATAAGTCAAAATGGGATGAAAATCTTAAAGCGTGGATAGCTGTTTTTATTGATGATGAAGATGTACCAAGAAATCGTATTCCATTAGATAAAGATGAGGATATTTATAAATTATATGAAAGTAATATATCTCAAAAAGTTAAAATAAAATTAATTAAGATGTCTGAAGCTGCTTTTGCTAAGGTAGGTATAAAAGAAATAATAATAGAAGGTGAAAATAAAATAATACATTCAAGTAGGAAGAAACATCGTATTGAATTTATTGGCGATTCGATAACATGTGGGTATGGTATAGAAGGTATATGTAATGTAGATATTTTTAATACAGCTCAGGAAAATCCTTGGGAAGCATATGCAGCTAAAACAGCTCGATATTTTAATGCTGATTTTAATTGTGTTTCATGGAGCGGAATAGGAATTATTTCATCTTGGACAGATCAAGATGAGCCTAATACAAATGAATGGCTTATGCCAATACTTTATAGGTATACAGATGGTGCTCTAGATAAAAGTTTAGAAAAACCAGAATATGAAATTTGGGATAACCATAAATTTGAACCAGATTTAATTGTTATTAACTTAGGTACAAATGATTCAAGCTATACAAAAAATATTGATGAGAGAATTGAACAATTTGTGGATGGTTACTATAAGCTGCTAAAGCAAGTCAGGAGTTGTAATTTAAATTCAGAAATAATATGTGTACTAGGTGTTATGGGACAAGAATTATGTCCAGCAGTTGAAAGGGCTGTTAATAATTTTAAAAGATCAGCTAATGATGAACATGTTCATACTATGTTTTTTGAAGTTCAATCAGAAAGTGATGGAATTGGCTGTGATTTTCACCCTAGTTTAATAACACATGATAAAATGTCAAAAAAATTAATTAATAAAATTAAAGAAGTTAGTATCCTTGGTGACAAAGTTTCACCAAATTTATAAAAGAAGCTTTATTTTGCTATCATTTATAAATTAATTGCAACTAAATGTGACTGAGGAAAGTATAGTTGAATTGGGAAAGGGTTATAGGTTGCCATTATAAGCCTAAATTTATATTTAAGGAGACAATTAGTTGGAATATTTTGGAATACTTGCATTTATATTAGTTTGTTCTTGTATGAGTTTACCAGTGAAGGTAAAAAAGTTAGAGTCTGAAATTATAAGTTTAAAAAGAAAAATAAGGGGTGAAGATACATTGTCAAAATTATTAAAGGATTTAGTTGGTCAAAAATGTATTATTAAATGTGAGGGTGCTTTAGCTTTAGCAGGAAAAGCTCAAATTGAATGTGAAGTTCTAGATGTAGATGATGAGTGGGTTAAAATAACATTCAAGGATAGGAAAAATATAGATAAAATAAATATTATTCGTATTGAATCTGTCGATAATGTAGAGGTAATAAGCAATAATGATATTAATAAAAATTAATTAGAAAATAGCTTGTCACTATTTTCATCCGTAGTTGTGCTGCGGCTAGCATGGGTGGTTAATTAAAAATATAAAAAAGAAAGGGTAGGTGAAAAAATCTGATTTATAAAATTTTATAAGTTGGATTAAATATGATAAAAAAATATGTTAAACCAAGTAGAAGATATTATTTAATAAGTATAGCAATATTAGTTTTAGGCATATCAATTTTTACTGTATGTATTCTGAATTTTATAAATAATGTAAAAAACACTTCACCAGAAGTAATAGGCCCTGGTGCTCAGGAAGTAGTTCTTGATAAAAAAGGGAAATACACGATTTTTTATGAAACAAGATTTGTAGTTGATAATCAATCATATACAAATAGTGTTCAAAATGTTTCATTATTTAAGTATAGTGTAAAAAATAAAAGTACAAATGAAACAATAAAAATTAAGCAAAATACAAGTAATTCAACATTTTCTTCTGGTAATAGAGCAGGAGAAGCTATAGGGAATTTTGATATTTATAAGCCTGGAAAGTATGAAATCTCAATAGTTTGTAATGTATGTGATGTTAATAATAAAGTAGCACTTTCTATACAACATGAATTTGGAAAAACAGTTATGTCAATGATTGGAGTAATGTTTGTTGGTATTTTTTCTTTAATTATTTCAATAATTGGTTTTGTGATAACATTTATATTTATATATGTTAAACGTAAAAGAAGTAATTTAATAAATTACTAGTATACAAAATGAAAAAAATAAAACTTTTAAGTATTATAAACCACAAAAAGGTATAGTGAAAATAGAGATGATTAAAATCGGAAGTTTTTCTAAAGAAATGTATGATAGACTTGGAAAAGCTAAAGTATATTATAAATAGAATAAAATTTTTAAAAAAATATATTAAAATATATAATTGATAAAATTACAGTCCTTATTGAGTTTTATTACAAATCAAAAGCATAAAAAATCGCCATCAAATAAAAGATGACGATTTTTTATTAGCTTGTACTATTTTACATTAACGGTATAGTTTAAAAAAGAACCATCCTTAAATTTCACTGTAATAACTGTATTAGAAGTTAATTTAGATAAATATGATTTATATAATGTTAAAGTATAACCTGTAGCAGTAGATGTTATTACTTGATCAGTACCACAAATTAATCTAGTTGTACCATTATAAACTCCAGTAACTGGATTTGCTGCTTTATTTGGTGCTGTAATAACAGTTGTTAAATTATTTGGTGCAGCTTTTGTAAATGTTCCTGTTGTTGGTGATAAACTTGCACCTAAAACAACATTATAGTTTAAAGAAGAACCATCCTTAAACTTCACAGTAATAATTGTGTTAGATGTTAATTTAGATAAATATGATTTATATAATATTAAAGTATAACCTGTAGCAGTAGGTGATATTACTTGATCAGTACCGCAAGTTAATCTAGTTGTACCATTATAAACTCCAGTGACTGGATTTGTTGCTTTATATGGTGCTGTAATAACAGTTGTTAAATTATTTGGTGCAGCTTTTGTAAATGTTCCTGTTGATGGTGATATACTTTGTATTTTCCATTGAGCATATAATTTTATATCCGTTCCATTCATTAATATACTTGTATTTGCTGGATAGCTTGTCCCACTTCCATCAGCTGCTGTATTCCATCCTGAAAATACATATCCAGTTTTTATAAGACTGCCTGTATTATTAAGTAATGATGCTTTAGATCCTGGGGCATATACATTATTATCAACTGGTACTGTACCTGATGTGTTTCCATTTCCATTATAGGATACTATATTACATGACACTGTTTTAACTTCATGCCATGGATTAGTAAAACCTATTGATGTATTATGGTAATAAATTGTAAGTGTTGATTGGCAATTATCAAATGCATCTTGACAAATGCTGGTAACAGAACTAGGAATAGTAATACTGGTTAAACTAGAACAACCATAAAATGTATTAGTACCAATGCTAGAAATAGAATTAGGAATAGTAATACTGGTTAAACTGAAACAATCATAAAATGCCATTAAACCAATATAAGTAACCGAATTAGGAATAGTAATACTAGTTAAACTGGTACAACCATAAAATGCATCGCCACAAATACAAGTAACAGAATTAGGAATAGTGATACTGGTTAAACTGGAACAACCATAAAATGCATCATTACCAATACTAGTAATAGAGTTAGGAATAATAAAGTTTGAATTTGCTTTCCCAACTGGATAGTTTATTAAAGTAGTTTTAAGTTTATTATAAAGAACCCCATCCACATTGCTATAATTTGGATTATCATCATTAACATTTATTTGACTTAATTTTGTACAACCATAAAATGAAGAATCATCAATTGTAGTAACAGAATTAGGAATAGTAATACTGGTTAAAGTGGAACAACCATAAAATGCCTCATAACCAATTTCAGTAACAGAATTAGGAATAGTAATACTGGTTAAACTGGAACAACCATAAAATGCAAAATCATTAATTCTAGTAACAGAACTAGGAATAGTAAAGTTTGAATCTGTTTTTCCTGCTGGATATCCTCTTAAGGTTGTTTTATTTTTATTATAAAGAACACCATCTAAACTGCTGTAATTTGGATTGGTATCATTAACATTTATTTTACATAATTTTGAACAACCACAAAATGCATAACTATTAATGTTAGTAACAGAACTAGGAATGGCAATACTGGCTAAACTGGAGCAACCATAAAATGCAAAATCACAAATGGTAGTAACAGAATTAGGAATAGTAATACTGGTTAAACTGGAACAACCATAAAATGTATAAGTACCAATACGAGTAACAGAATTAGAAATAGTAATACTTGTTATACTGGAACAACCATAAAATGCAAGATCACTAATGTCAGTAACGATATACCCATCAATATTGCTTGGAATAACTACAATTCCTCCTGAACCTGTATATCCTGTAATCGCAGCAGTACCACCAGATACAGTATACATAAAATCTCCACTTTGAGTGTCTGCAAATGCTTTAATAGTATCAACATGAAAAATTATTAAAGCTAATACTAGAAAAAAAGAAACTAATTTTTTCATTTAATACATCTCCTAATATATTATAATATTTGTTTGGTTATATTGTTATTTATATATTTTAATATTATCATAAGTAAATATTGTAATGCAATTGTTTATTTGACATTTATTTTTTCTATAATTAAAATAATGTAAAAGAATTAAAGAATATATAAATTAGTACTAAAATATTTAATAATATATTTATAACTAAATTGACCTAATAAGCATTAATTGATATAATTATTATCATACAAAATAAATACGAATTGTAGGGTTTAATTATTAAATAGAAAGGAAAAATATGTATGGATAATAATTATTCTGGGGTAAGAGAAAGCAGACCATTTACTTATAATGACTGCGGCGGCAGCAGTTTAGATCTTGCAGAAAATTTTAATAAAAAGTGTTTTAAAATGGCTGACAGAAGCTTTAGTCAGGGATTGCAATGTCAACAGATTAATAGTATGTCTGCATTAATGTCAATGGAGGATGCAGTATTTGTAGTTCATTCCCCTCAAGGCTGTGTTGGATGTGCATCTTTTGCAAATGATCTATATAGAGTAGGTCAAGCACATCGTGGTGTAAAAATAATAAGAGATGTAAAAATAATAAATACAAATTTAGATGAAAGAGATGTTGTACATGGTGGAGAAGATAAACTTAGAGAAGCTGTACTTTTAGCATATGAAAGATATAAACCTAAGTTAATATTTATTTTTACCTCCTGTGCTTCAGGAATTATTGGAGATGATATTGATACAGTTACTTCTGAACTTCAAAAACAATTAAAAACAATTTTAGTTCCTATTCATTGTGAAGGTTTTAAAACTAAGATATCTGCTTCAGGCTTTGATAGTGCTTTTATATCGATTTCGAAGTATATACTTAAAGGTAAAAAAGTTCCAAAGGAAAAAGGGTTGATTAACTTATTTGCACCAACTACAGTAAGTTATAAAGATCAGCTTGAAATTGAACGAATGCTTTTAATTTTAGGACTTCATGCAAACTACATTCCATTTTATAGTTCACTTGAAAAAATTGAAAAAATACCAGCAGCTGAAGCTTCAACAGCTATATGTAAAGTATTTGCAGATGAGTTTATGAAAACTTTAAAAGAAGATTATGATATTCCATTTTCGCATACTGTAATGCCTATAGGTGTTCGTAATACAGATATATGGTTTAGAGGAGCTGCAGCACTTTTTGGAAAAGAAAAAGAAGCTGAAATCCATATTGAAAAGGAACATAATCGTATACTTCCATTAATTGAAGAAATTCGTCATCGTTTACAAGGAAAAAGAGTATTCATTTGTGGTGGAACAGGACGTTCCTTTGCTGCTGCAGCTCTTATAGATGATTTTGGAATGAAGCTTGTTGGACTTGAAACTCCAACATATGATATAGATGCTCAGATTGATATTGAATACCTTAATGGAATTCATGGTGATTATGTTATAGATATTGCTAATATGCAGCCATTTGAACAAATAAATATAGTTAAAAAGCTTAAACCAGATGTGTTCATTGGTATGCCATCTTGGGCAGCAAAACTTGGTATACCAACTACTCATGTTCTTGATATGAAAAGACCTACAATGGGATATGATGGAATCTTGTATCTTGGAAATAAGATTGCAGATCAAATTGAAAATCCTGGATTTAACAAAAAACTTTCAAAATATGCAAGGCTGCCGTATAAAGAATCATGGTATGAGAAGGATGCATTCAAATTTATTAAGATATTTGAATAAATTGAATACTCTAAGTACAAAACTATAGAAAGGAAGGTTTTTATGTCAAATATTACTGAAGGGCCTCGAGGAAATTGTGCTTTAGGTGGTGTTAATGCTGTACTATCTGCAATAAATCGAGTTGTTCCTATATATCATTCAGGTCCAGGATGTTGTATGCAAACTACAGCAGGTGAAGCTGGTCAAGCAGGAGGGCGTTCACCTTTTTATGTTTCTTCAGTATCAATTCCATGTACAAACATGTTGGAGAAAGATGTTGTTTTTGGAGGTGAAGATAAATTAAGAGAAACAATTGAAGGTGCTATTGAAATATTTGAAGCTGATGCATTCTTTGTTTTAACTGGATGCACTGCTGGTATTATAGGCGATGATGTTGTAAGTGTTACAGAGGATTTTAATAAAAAAGGATTTCCAGTATATCCAATAGAAACTCCAGGTTTTCTTGGAGAAAGCTATAGAGGGTATGAAATTGCATTTAAAGCATTACTAGATTATATAGTAAAGCCTGCAAAGCGCCAGAAAAATTTAGTAAATCTTTTTGGAATAATGCCATACCATGATCCATTTTGGGAAGGCAATTTTGAAGAACTTACAAGGATTCTTGAAAAGCTTGGATTGAAGGTTAACACTTTTTTTACTCGTCATCAAGGGATTGAACATATTCGAAATTCTTCTGCAGCGGATCTTAATATTATTGTTTCACCTTGGCTTTTAAAAAGTGCAGCAGAAGAATATGAAGAACGATTTGGTGTACCATCTTTAAGATGGCCAGGCTTACCTATTGGTGCTAGTGATACATCTGCATTTATTAGAGCAGTTGCTGAAAAATTAGGAATTAAAGATCGTGCTGAGCAAGTTATTGCAGATGAAGAAGATTATGTTTACAGCTACCTTGAAACAGCAATAGGTGCAATGAGCTGGAAACGATTTGCAGTTGTAGGTGATGCTAATACAGTTGTAGGAGTAACTCGTTATCTTGCTAATGATTATAGTTTCACTCCAATTATATCTATAATAACTGATCCAATATTTCGGCTAGAAGATTTTGAGCGAATAACAAAACAGCTTACAGAACTTGATTATGCTCATCCACCTAAAGTAGTTTTTGAAACTGATCAGTGGAAAATAAGAAAAGAACTGGAGCAGCATGAAGAAATAACTCTGCTTATTGGAAGTACAAAGGATAGGGAGTTTGCTATGGAAAAAGACATTCAATGTTGTGTAATATCATATCCAATTACCGACCGTCTTGTATTTAATAGAACTTATGCAGGATACAGGGGAAGTCTTACATTTATCGAAGATTTATATGATAATTTGTAGATAAAATTAGGTAGAAATGATAGGTGTAAAAATAATTAGTTCAATAATAATATTTATAGTTATATATAATAAATGTAAAAATAATAATAACGGCTGTCACTTTTATGGCAGCCGTTATTATTATAAAAGACCTTCTATACTTTTTATATTACTTTTCAGTACCTCAGCAGATTGTCTTAATTTTTCAGTTTCTTCAGTATTAAGTGGGACATTAAATTTTTTCTTAATTCCAAGAGAATTTACTACTGAAGGTATTCCTAAATATACTCCATCAATGTTGTATTCACCAGTTAAAAGAGATGAAACTGTGAGTATGGCATTTTCATCTCTCAGTATTGCCTCAACAATTCTTTTTACAGCAAGAGCTACAGCATAGTTTGTATAACCTCTTATATTTAAAATTTCATAAGCAGCATTTTTAACTTTCTCTGCTATATCCTTTTTAAAATCACCATTGCAATTTTTGCATAAAGTATTGCAGTATTCCTCTACATTCATACCAGCAACACTCGTAAGGCTCCATGCAGCGATTTCAGAATCTCCATGCTCACCTAATATATAAGTATGAATGTTTCTAGCATCTATATCAAAATGTTCTGCCAAAAGATATCTTAATCTTGAAGTATCAAGCACTGTACCAGAACCAATAACCCTTGAAGCAGGAAAGCCTGAAAGTTTATATGTTATATAAGAAAGTATGTCTACAGGATTTGATACTACAAGTAGAATACTGTCAGGGCTGTATTTAACAACTTCTGGAACAATCTTTTTAAAAACAACTAAATTCTTATTAATAATATCAAGTCTTGTTTCTCCATTTTTAGGACCAATTCCAGCAGTAATTATCACTATATCTGAATCCTTTGTATCACTGTAATCTCCAGAAATTATATTAACAGGTTTAACAAAAGAAGCACCATGTGATAAATCTAAAGCTTCTGCAAAGGCTTTTTCTTTATTTATATCAACAATTACAATTTCATTTGCAAGACCTGCCATCATCAAAGCATAAGCAGTAGTAGAACCTACAAAACCAGCACCTATTATTGAAATCTTTGTTCTTTTTTTATTCATGATTTACACCTTCTTCTATAATTTATTATTTAATAATATTATATGTCAAAAGATAATAATTATCAATATTTAATAAAAAAGAACAAAAGAAAGTATAGTATAGTTTATTTATTAGGTTTTATTACAAATAAAACCATAAAAAATCGCCATCAAATAAAAGATAACGATTTTTTATAAGCTTGTACTATTTTACAATAACAGTATAATTTAAAGAAGAACCATCCTTAAACTTCACAGTAATAATTGTATTATAAGTTAATTTAGATAAATATGATTTATATAATATTAAAGTATAACCTGTAGCAGTAGGTGTTATTACTTGATCAGTACCACAAATTAATCTAGTTGTACCATTATAAACTCCAGTGGCTGGATTTGCTAATTTATCTGGTGCTGTAATAACAGTTGTTAAATCGTTTGGTGCAGCTTTTGTAAATGTTCCTGTTGTTGGTGATATACTTGCACCTAAAACAACATTATAGTTTAAAGAAGAACCATCCTTAAATTTCACTGTAATAACTGTGTTATAAGTTAATTTAGATAAATATGATTTATATAATATTAAAATATAACCTGCAGCAGTAGTTGTTATTACTTGATCAGTACCACAAGTTAATCTAATTGTACCATTATAAACTCCAATAACTGGATTTACTAATTTATCTGGTGCTGTGATAGTTGTTTTTAAATCAGCTGGTGCAGTTTTTGTAAATGTTCCTGTTACAGGTGATATACTAGCAGTACTTAAAATAACATTATAGCTTAAAGAAGAACCATCCTTAAACTTCACAGTAATAATTGTGTTAGAAGTTAATTTAGATAAATATGATTTATATAATGTCAAAGTATAACCTGCAGCAGTAGATGTTATTGCTTCATCAATACCATCAGTTAATTTAGCTGAACCATTATAAACTTCAGTGACTGGATTTGCCAATTTATTTGGTGCTGTGATAGCTGTTTTTAAATCATTTGGTGCAGCTTTTGTAAATGTTCCTGTTGTTGGTGATATAATTTGTGATTTCCATTGAGCATATAATGTTATATCTGTTTCATTCATTGATGTACTTGCACCTGCTGAGTAGCTTGTTCCACTTCCATCAGCGGCTGTATTCCATCCTGCAAATACATATCCAGCTTTTACAAGATTACCTGTATTATTAAGTATTGATGCTTTAGATCCTGGAGCATAAACATTATTATCAACTGGTACTATACCTGATATGTTTCCATTTCCGTTATAGGATACTATATTACCTGACACTGTTTTAAATCCATTCCATGGATTAGTAAAACCTATTGCTGTGTTATGGTAATAAATTGTAAGTGTTGATGGACATCCATCAAATGCATAATCACCAATGCTAGTAACAGAATTAGGAATAGTAATACTGGTTAATTTTGAACAATCATAAAATGCATAATTATTAATGCTAGAAATAGAATTAGGAATAGTAATATTGGTTAAACTAGAACAACCAGCAAATGTATAATAATCAATATTAGAAACAGAATTAGGAATAGTAACACTGGATAAACTGAAACAATCAGAAAATGCAGTCTTACCAATGATAGTAACAGAGGCAGGAATAGTAAAGTTTAAATTCGTTTTTCCAGCTGGGTAGCATATTAAGGTTGTTTTATCTTTATTATAAAGAACACCATCTAAACTACTATAATTTGTATTACTAACATTAACATTTATTTGATTTAATTTTGTACAACGACGAAATGAATTATAACCAATACTAGTAACAGAATCAGGAATGGTAAAGTTTAAATCTGTTTTTCCAGCTGGATAGCAAATTAAGGTTGTTTTATCTTTATTATAAAGGACACCATTTAAACTGCTGTAATTAGTATTATTATCATTAACATTTAATTGACTTAATTTTAAACAATCAACAAATGTATTATTATTAATATAAGTAACAGAACTAGGAATAGCAATACTGGATAAATTAGAACAACCTATAAATGCAATACTAGAAATGCTAGTAACAGAATTAGGAATGGTAAAGTTTAAATCTGTTTTTCCAGCTGGATAGCAAATTAAGGTTATTTTATCTTTATTATAAAGAACACCATTTAAACTGCTATAATTTGTATTATTATCATTAACATTTATTTGACTTAAATTTGAACAATCATAAAATGCATCACTAGCAATGCTAGTAACGGAATTAGGAATAGTAATACTGGATAAACTGGAACAACCCATAAATGCACCATAACTAATGCTAGAAACAGATTCAGGAATAGTAATACTGGTTAAACTGGAACAAGCATAAAATGCGCCACTACCAATGCTAATAACAGTATACCCATCAATCTTATCTGGAATAACGACAATTCCTCCTGTACCTGTATATTTTGTAATTGTAGCATTAGTACCTGATACAGTATACTTAAAATCTCCGCTTTGAGTGTCTGCAAATACTTTAGCAGTATCGACCTGAAAAATTACTAAAGCTAATACTAGAAAAATAGAAACTAATTTTTTCATTTAATACATCTCCTAATATATAATAAAGTTTGTTTGGTTAAATTGTTATTTATATAGTTAAATACTATCATAAGTAAATATTGTAATGCAATTGTTTCTTTAACATTTAAATTTACTATAATTAAAATAATGTAAGATAATATATAAATTAGTACGATATATTCAATAAATATTTTAGTAAATTAAATATTTTTGTAATGGAGAGGCTTTATGAATGATTGATAATTATTACAAATTGTTTGAGAGAATAGATGAAGGATTGGCAATTATCAGATCTGATTGTAATGAAAAGGGTTGGACAAGAAATTTATATATTATAATATCCTCAATCACAAAGTTCCACTGAATTTTTAAAATAAGTTTCTAACTGTTATTTTTAAATTAAGTGGAACTAAATGTGATCAAGGAAATCATATTATACTATGACAAAATATTTTTATCCAGCACATAACCATAGGCTTTAACGTCTTGGTTTTCTTTTTCAAGATATACTCCTTGAATTTCTGGGGTAAAGCCTGGAAATTTGTTAATTCCATCCTGTAGTATTGTGAAATATTTTTGTGCAGCTTCACTCCATTTTTCACCAGGGACAACACAAAATACACCTGGTGGGTATGGCAATGCTCCTTCCAATGCTATTTCACCTACTATATCAGTTAATGGAACTAGTTTTGCATTATTTCGCTTAAATTCTGAATTAGCATCATGGGGGCTCATTGCTCTTTCAGGTAATGTAGCAGCTCTAAATAATTTCTTCTGCCATATCTTTGCATTGTTGCTCTTGTAAAAATCATGCATTTCCTGACAAAGCGTTCTTAAAGTATATCCTTTATAACGATCTTTATTATTATTAAAGATGTTTGGCAATACTACACTTAATGATGCATCTTTTGTAATGAGATCTTCAAATTTAACAAGTTGTGATACGAGATTATTCATTTTTATTGATGTTTCTGCAGGAGTTAATAAAAATAATATAGAGTTTAAATCATTTTTTTCAGGTATAATTCCATGCTCTCTTAAATAGTTTGCAAGAATAATTGCTGGAACACCAAAGTCTTCGTATTCACCAGTTTCAACATTAATTCCTGGTGTTGTTAACATAAATTTATTAGGATCAACAAAATATTGGTTTATACCATATCCCTCAAAGGAGTGCCACTTTTCATCTGGTACAAATTTAAAAAATTCAATATTGTTTGCTATTTCTTCTGTAGGGTATTCCTCCCATTTTTTGCCGTTTATAGTTGTTGGAATAAATGGTTTTAATAATGTACAGTTTTTTAAAACAGATTTCCTAGCTTCTATACCTAATTTTACACAATCTGCCCATAAGCGTTTACCTGCTTCTCCATCTTGTATGCAGGCATTAACATCTAGTGCTGCAAATAAAGGATAAAATGGACTTGTACTTGCATATAACATATATGAATTATTAAAACGTTTATGATCAACATAACGTTTTTGCCCTTTAATATGCTTATCTTTTTTATGAATTTGTGAAGCTTGAGAAAAACCTGCCTGCTGCTTATGAATAGATTGAGTTACTATTATTCCAGGATCATTTTCATTTAGAGACAATAGTAAAGGTGAACAATCTCTCATCATAGGAATAAATTGCTCATATCCAACCCAAGCCGAATCAAATAAAATATAGTCACATAGATGCCCAATTTTATCAACCACATGTCTAGCATTCATAATAGTTCCATCGTAAGTACCAAGCTGCATTACTGCAAGTCTAAATGGTCTTTTATCATTTGCCTTTTCTGGAGCAATTTTTGATATTTCTTTTCTTAAATATTCTTCATCAAAACAATGTTCATAAATTCCGCCGATAAATCCAAATGGATTTCTGGCAGTTTCTAAATATACAGGGTTACCGCCAGATTGAACTAATGCTGCATTATATACAGATTTATGATTATTTCTATCAAATAAGACTAAATCACCTGGTGCAACTATAGCATTTATTGCAATGTTATTAGAAGTACTGGTTCCATTCATTACAAAATAAGTTTTATCAGCATTATATACTCTTGCAGCATTTTCTTCAGCATCATATGCAGGGCCTTGATGAATCAACAAATCCCCTAATGCAACATCAGCATTACAAATATCTGAACGAAAAATAGTTTCACCGTAAAAATCATAAAAGTATCTGCCTGCTGGATGTTTACGAAAATACTGACCACCTTGATGACCTGGACAGTCAAATTGAATATTCCCTTTTTCAACATAACTGCTGAGTGCTTTAAAGAAAGGAGGCAATGCATTTTCTGCATATTGACTTGCAGCACTTTCAATTTCCCGGCTATAAAGTTTTGCATCAAATTTATTACCATCAATTACCCTAAAAACTTTTTTAGTTAATTTTTTATCTAATTCAAGTTTATCTTTTAAAATAACAAATATCGGGATTCCGAACTTTGTATTATAAATATCATCAATAGCTTCAGTATTTAAGTCAGTTAATACAGCTGCAGCAATGTCAGTATAGTCAGTATCTTCAATTAAAACTAATATTCTATCAGTTGTAAAATACTTTTTGGACTCTTCGGTGCAAGCAATTTTAAAGTGTTTCAAATTTTATTCCACCTTCTTAATTTTAGATATTATTTTCTTTTTTATTGTTAGTTTATATATAAAAATTATTCTATTGACTTTTTTAAAAAAATTATGTTTGAAGATTATTAATACTTATATAAAATTTTATTATTAGGTGAGAGTATTGTCAAGATATTAAAAATATTGACACAATAATATCTAGTGTGTAAACTAATCATATAAGTAAACAAATACAAATTATATATTAGTTGGAGATGAAGGGTATGGATTTGTTTTTTGCTAGACAACCTATTTTTGATAAGAATAAAAATGTAACAGCTTATGAACTTCTATATAGAAATAATGGACATGAAAACATATATAATGGTATTGATGG
>JAUZPN010000044.1 GCA_030705885.1 Bacillota bacterium
AAATTGATGAAGTAGCAGATTTTTATTGGAATCTTTTAGATGAAAATAATAAAATATCTTTATTAGTTAAGTTTATTGATGTTAATACAGGTAAATCATCTATAAAAATAATAAACAAAAATAATAAACAAAAATAATAAATAATATAGAACAAAACCTCAACTTTTGATAGAGTTGAGGTTTTATTTCATTTATTATAAAATAATGATTTTATTATGTATTTGATGATATTTTTTTAATCCAGGACATTATTCTATCATGCTTAAATAGTAATAAAACTGCTGTAATTATTGATAATAGTATTATAATAACAGTTGCTGTCATATGGCCAGATATTGCTATATGGCCAAAATATGCATTGAAAAGAATTGATGGTATACATGCAACTGCAATAATTGAAATAAATTTAGAATATGAAATGCTTGTACGAGCATAAATATAAGGTATAATACTATTTGGAATAATTGGAATGAGATATAATAAAAATTCAATTATAACAGCATGCTTAGAATTTTCTATATAACTAAACTTATTTAAAGTATCTTTACTTACCAAAGCATTAATTAATCTGTTGCTAAACTTTCTTCCTAAGTAAAATGCTATCGAATTTCCAATGATAATTCCAATTATGCAGCAGAATAATGCTTCTATAGGTTCATATGTTAATCCAGCTGTAATCCAAATAGTTGGCGCAGGAATTATAAAACTTAAAACTTGAAAGACCTGCAAAATTATTATTATTAATATACCTTTAGAGCCAAATGAATGGAGGTATTCATATAATGCACGTTTATTACCAGACTTGTACAATAAAATAATATGGGGAAGAATATTAAAAATAATTGGTGTAACAATACTAAAAATAATAATCAAAGAAACTGATATTACAAAAATCTTTTTTACAACATTTGAATTAAATTTATTCATTTCAACCTCCATTAATTGCTGCCATCTTTTATTAAATTATTATAACACATAAATAAAATATTATTAACTTAATTATTATATAAACTCAATCTGTATAATTTAATAAAATAGTTAAATACTATATATAATCTATTTTAAATAATTTATATGGAGGTAATTATTATGGGAGATATAAAAAATAAAATAATAAAGGTTAAAAAAAACTCAGATGGCGACATTATTAATGTAATGTTAGATAATGGTAGTACTTATTCTGTTGAAGATGCTATAAAAATGGCTAAAGATCATCAAATTGAAGGTGTAAATGCAGCGAAAAGCAAGAGTGGAAAAGAATATTTAAGAGGCAACCCAAATGGTAATCCAGAAGATAATTTAGATAACTTAAGCACTTTTGATTAAATTTTAATAAAATTTAATACACTTATACAAATATATCATTAATTTATATAAAACATACTAAATTATAAAATTTAATTTTCCAATTTTATAAGCTTCTCTTTTCAAAGAGAAGTTTATTTTATATTTTGATTAATTACATTTTCATTGAATATATATATTAATAATGATAAAATTAATTTAATATTTATATAATAATGACTATATTTAAATAATCTATACTTTCTTCATCATATTTAGTTCCTCTTAATTTATAAATGATAGCGGAGAGAAGTTTCTTTTAAAAATTTGGTGAAACTTTGTGACTGAGGATAGTATATACATCTAAATGGGAGAATAATTTATAATGACTATTTCAACAATTTTTTTAATTTTAATGTATATATTTAATATTACATCAGTTATATCTATTGTTTTTATTAGACGTGATGATACTGGTGTTACTCTTGCATGGCTGTTAGTATTTATATTTCTTCCTTATATTGGTCTTGTACTTTACTTCTTTTTTGGAAGTACATATAAAATGCGAAGGATGTCCAAAAAATTTGGAATGACTGAAATTGAAGAATTGTACAGCAAGAACCTTGATGATCAATTAGAAAAAATCTTATCAGACAAAATACAATTTTATGATCTAGAAACAGAGAAATATCGTGATATGATAATAATGAATACAAAAAATGCAATGAGTTATTATACAGAAAATAATACTGTTGAGCTGCTCACAAGTGCTGAAGAGAAATTTTCCAGAATGTTTGAAGACATTAAAAAAGCAACTAAAAAAATCGATGTTTTATATTTTATTTTTAAAACTAAAGATAATATTGGCAAGGAGTTTTTGTCTCTGCTGATTTCCAAATTAAATGAAGGTGTAGAAGTTAATATTATTTATGACAGCCTTGGATGCTTGAAAACTCGTCTTAAAGACTTTAAAAAATTTAAAAAGTCTGGAGGAAGAGTATATAAATACTTGCCTAACAATATAAGCAGCTTTTTTAATATTAATTATCGTATGCATAGAAAAATGGTAATAATTGATGAGAAAGTTGCTTATACTGGAGGAATAAATGTAGGTGATGAATATTTTGGCTTAAAAAAAATAAACAAGCCTTGGAGAGATACATCTATACGTTTAACAGGTAACAGTGTACTTTCATTAGAAATACGTTTTTTAGCTGATTTGGTATTTCTGCAAAATCAAACTTGGCACAATTTTCATAAGAATAAATTTGATTATGAAGCAGCAATTCAAAAAAAATTATCTATGCCAATTAACACTAATGGTAATGTTGGTATTCAAATACTATCCAGCGGACCTAACAGTGAATATGAGATGATTAAAGATGCATATATTAAAATGATAACTTCATCAAAAAAATATATTTATATACAGTCACCATACTTTGTACCTGACAGGACAATATTAGATTCTTTAAGATTAGCTGCTAAAGCTGGAGTAGATGTTAGAATTATGCTTCCTGGTATTCCTGATAAAAGATATGTATACTATGTTACTTTATCTTATCTTGAACAGCTTTTAAGTTATGGTATAAAAGTATATTTACATTCAGGATTTATTCATGCAAAAACAATAGTTATGGATGATCATGTATCAACTATAGGAACAACTAATATGGATATTAGAAGTTTCAAGCTTGACTATGAAGTAAATGCAGTCATATACAATACTAATTTTGCATATATTTGCAGAGATACTTTCTTAAATGATATAAATGATTGCAGAGTTTTAGACTTCTATTCATACTCTAAACGAAGTTTGTGGACAAAATTTTGTGAATCAGTATGCAGATTTATTTCTCCTTTAGCATAATTTTATATATAATACATTTTTAAAAGAAAGAAGAGGTGAGAAATCCTGATTCTTGGATAGCAAACAGAAAGATACTATTAGGATTAGTAAGTTAGTATTGGGTTTAAAATAAATTAATCTAAGTAGTTGAATACTGTAATACTGTCATTCTGTTTAGTCGATAGAATTAAAATATTAGATACTTAAATTTGTATAATATTTAGAAATCAGGAATTAAGTAACATGCTTTATCCATTAAAATTTGAACCAGTTTATAAAGATTATATTTGGGGAGGAAGGGAACTTGAAAAATTAGGTAAAAAAATTCCTGATGGAATAGTTGCAGAAAGCTGGGAGATTTCAAGCCATCATGATGGAGAATGTATAGTATCAAATGGAGAATATAAAGGTATGCATCTTTCTAAACTTATTAAAAAGCTTGGAAGAGAATTAATAGGTACAGAACTTCCAGAAAAGGATGTTGAAAAATTCCCATTACTTATAAAATTTATTGATGCTAACGATAGACTATCAGTACAGGTTCATCCTGATGATGAGTATGCAAAAATACATGAAAATGGCGAATTGGGTAAAAATGAAATGTGGTACATAATTTCTGCTAAGCCAGGTTCCCAGCTAGTGTATGGTGTTGCTGACGGAGTTACTAAAGAAATTTTTGCAAAACATATAAAAGAAAACAAAATAGAAACATGCTTAAATTATATAGATGTTTCTTCAGGAGATGCTTTTAATATACCTGCAGGTCTTGTTCATGCTATTGGTGCAGGAATATTAATAGCAGAGATTCAGCAGAATTCTAATACTACATATAGGGTTTTTGATTATAATAGAACTGATAAAAATGGTAATAAAAGACCTTTGCGTATTGAAAAGGCACTTGATGTGATTAATTATAATAATTGTAATATTAAAGGCAAACTTATAGAACATAAAGTTAATCTTAACGGCAGTTCATTTAAAAGTATATTAGCTGTAAATAAATATTTTAGTGTAGAAAGATATGTAATTGATGGTGTAATTAATGAAGAAGCTGATGGCAGCAAATTTCAAACATATACTTGTCTTAATGGTGAAGGAGAAATAAAATTTGTTAATGGAACAGAAAAAATAGTAAAGGGTGAATCAGTACTCATACCAGCCAATATGGGTATATATACAATTAAAGGAAAATTAGAACTTATAAAGTCATATGCTGCTAAACTATAATTTCCTCAGTCACATATAGTTCCGCTTAATTTATAAATGATAGCAGAGCTAAACTCCTTTTGGAAATTTAGTGAAAATTTGTTACCGAGGATAGTATATTATCATTAAGTTAATGCATTGTTAAATATGTTAAATATCTTTAACATGAAAGTTTCAACATGTTGGTAGTTAATTCTATATAATTATGCTACTATTAAATATATAGTGATGAATATATAGAATATGGGGGATGTAAATATGAGTAGTAAAAAAGGAAAGTTATCTGAATATAATCTCGAAAATAAAAAAAAGTTTGAAAAGTCTATGAAAAAGGCAGCTGAAAATGGTTTAAGCAGTTTTGAATATCAAAGCAAAACTTTTGAAATTACTGTTTTTGGCAACTGCATTCAAACGCTTATTGATAACAGGTTCCTTTATAGAATATTAGTTAAAAATGATAATAATTCAAGCACAGTTAGGGATAATTTGGTTAATTTCTAAAGTATAGTCATATTATCAAAATATTTTGTTTTAAACTGGGAAAGTATTATTTCCAGTTTTTTTATTTTAAGTGTAAAACTAATTGAAAATCTTTTCCTTATTTTTAATCTAATCTAAAATAATCTTTCACATATTTCCAAAGTGTTAATTAAAATGAGTTATACAATTGAATTCATAAATTAATATAAAATTATCAATAATAAAACTAATAACTTAATAATTTGTTTATAATTACATTGACGTTTTAATAATGTAATTTATAATTATATTATAAAATATAAAAAGAGATTTTAAGTATATTAGTTTTATCAGGTTTTTATAAATAAAAACCATGAGTAAAAGAATTGTGTGGTGATAGTATAATGATGAAAACTGATAATGTTATTGACGTTAATTTTTATCATAAAAAAAGAAAATTTAAAAAAATTAAAGTGAAGCAAAAAAAATTAAGCTCTGTACTAATAGAAGAAAGCAAAAGGAAAGATAAATTCTCAGATATATGGGCTCTTTCACCAATTATATTATGGCTTTTGATATTTTTATCAGTTTCACTGCTTATTATGGCATTTGTTAAATTTTGTACTTAGAAATTATATTATATAAGAATACAAAATTTACACTGAAATGAATTAGTGAAGGAGGCGGTCAATGAGTAGGAGCAATTAAAAAAGGGAGTGATAGTTATGATGAATTATGATTATACAAACAATATAAACGAAATGCAATTAAAAATTAAAATAAAGCAAAAAAGGAAAGTAAGCAGTCTTAATGAACAAAAAGTAAGAAAAAATGTACTTGAATACTCTAAGAAAATTTTAAGTTTTATAGCCAAGGATGAATTGGATGATAATGAGAAAGAATGGTTAACTAAAGAAACAGTAAATAATTTTAAAGAATTTGTAAATCCAGGATTTCTTGAATATAGAAAATCAGTAACAGAAGATGGTCAGTTTGCATCTGTTGAGTGGAAGGATGATGGACCCAATTGCTTTAAGGATGTAAATGGCAAGAGTTATATTGATTGCCTTGGAGGATTTGGTATTTTTAATGTGGGACACAGTAATCCTAAAGTAATAAAAGCTGTAGAAGATCAATTAGCTAGGCAGGGACTTAACAGCCAAGAGCTGCTTGATCCATTGCGTTCAGTGCTTGCAAAGATTTTAGCTGAAATAACTCCAGGTAAATTAAAGTACTCTTTCTTTGGAAACAGTGGTACTGAAGCAGTTGAAGGTGCAATTAAACTGGCAAAAATACATCAGCAGAAAAATGGGAAATATCATTTTATTTCAGCAGTTTCAGGTTTTCATGGAAAATCTTTAGGAGCTCTTTCTGCTACAGCTAAAGGAGCATTCAGAAAACCATTTATGCCATTAGCGTCAGGTTTTAAGCATGTTCCATATGGAGATTCAGATTTGATGTATAGTATGATAAAAACTTCATCAATGGTTGGTGAGGATATTGCAGCTATAATACTTGAGCCTATTCAAGGAGAAGGAGGAATTATACTCCCTCCAGCAAATTATTTTCAAAATGTAAGAGAAATGTGTAATGAGTTTGGTATTTTACTTATTGCAGATGAAGTGCAGACAGGAATGGGTCGTACAGGTAAAATGTTCTGCATGGAACATTATGGAGTTGAACCAGATATTATATGTATGGCAAAGTCATTAGGCGGCGGTGTTATGCCTATAGGTGCTGTAACAGCAACAGAAGAAGTATTTTCAAACTTTTTTCCTAACCCTTTTATTCATACAACTACATTTGGTGGAAATCCTATTTCATGTGCTGCAGGAATAGCAGCTATAAATGTACTTTTAGAGGAAGATTTACCTCAAAGAGCTGAAATAGTGGGTGAATATTTTCTAAATCAGTTAAGAGATGTAACTAAAAATTATAAAAATCTTGTACATGAAGTTAGGGGCAGAGGATTAATGATAGGCATTGAGTTTTTAAGTGACAAAATTGGATATAATGTATCTAAAGGTTTATTTGATATGGGAGTGTTAGTGGCAGGTACATTAATAAATGCAAAAACTATAAGAATTGAACCTCCATTAACAATTGAAAAAAAACAGTGTGATAAGGTATGTGTAAGTTTAGATGAGGTACTTAAAAAATTAAACTGAAACCATTGAATAATTATTCTAAGTAATGTATAATAGGTGAGTAATTTTCTTAAAGGTGGTGCGGTTATGTTTAGTAAAGGCAGTAATATAAATTTAGATAAAGCTAATGTACTGATTCAAGCTTTACCATATATACAGAAATTTAATGGAAAGACTATTGTAGTAAAGTATGGCGGAAATGCAATGATTAATGAAGATATTAAAAATGCTGTAATCAGAGACATTGTTCTTCTTAATTGTGTAGGTATAAAGATTGTAATGGTTCATGGCGGCGGGCCTGAAATTAATGGCTTTTTAAATAAAATAGGAAAGGAAAGTAAATTTGTTAATGGACTTAGAGTAACAGATGAAGAAACTATGGATGTAGTACAGATGGTGCTTTCAGGAAAAGTAAATAAAGATTTAGTAGCACTTATAGGCAGAAATGGTGGACAAGCAATTGGCTTATGTGGTGTAGATGCAGGTTTATTTAATGTTAAAAAGCATGTTAGCAATGACGGAGTAGACTTAGGTTATGTTGGAGATATTACTAATGTAAATGAATCAGTTGTTCGTAACTGTTTAGATGGTGGATATATACCTATAATATCAACTATTGCATTAGGACAAGAAGATGGAAAAGTATATAATATTAATGCAGATACAGCAGCAGCAGAACTAAGTGTAAAGTTAAATGCAGAAAAATTAATATTGCTTACAGATGTACCTGGACTTTTGAGAGATAGAAATGATGAAAATAGTTTGATTTCTGAAGTAAAATATAAAGATATTCCTAAACTAATTGATGAAAAAATTATTAGTGGAGGAATGATTCCGAAAATTGAATGCTGTACAAATGCATTAAAAGGTGGAGTAAAATCCGCTCACATTATTGATGGAAGAATACTTCATTCCATATTGCTTGAAATATTTTCTCAAGATGGTGTAGGAACAATGTTAAGTTAGTATAAAGAATTTTATAAAAATAACCGAAGCAGTAATTTAAGCTTCGGTTATTTTTGAAGAGGGTGCATAATAATGTTAAATTCTAAAGATACATATTCATCAGAAAATAAATCCTTTAAGTCTCTTATAATGTTACTTTTTTCTCGTGCTTCAACAGCTCTTTCAATGCAAATGGTAACTGTAGCAGTAGGATGGCAGATGTATTCTATTACTAAAAGTACTTTTTATCTTGGACTTGTTGGATTAATGGAGTTTATTCCTATGATAATACTTACTATTTTTATAGGATATGCGGCAGATCATTTTGACAGAAAAAAGATGATATTTTTTAGTCAGATTATTGGTTCAGCAAGTATTTTAATTTTAGCATTTGGAAGTTACCATGGCTGGATAGATAAAAATATTATATTGATTTTAATATTTTTGATTGGTGTATGTAATTCAATCCAAGGACCGCCGCTTCAGGCATTGCTTCCAAATGTTGTTGAAAAAGAAAAATTCCCTAAAGCAGCTGCTTTATCTTCATCTGTATTTCAAATTGCTGTAATACTAGGACCTTGTGCTGGAGGATTTTTATATCCTTTAGGAGCTTATGTAGTTTACTTTATAGCAGCTTTTTTATTATTAATTTCAGCATTCAATATATTATTTATTAAAGTGAGAAATGAACAAGTAAAATCAGAATCTGTAACAATAAAGTCACTTCTTACTGGATTGTCTTTTATCAAAAGCAGACCTATCATATTAGGAGCTATGTCTATGGATCTTTTTGCAGTTTTGTTTGGTGGTGCAACAGCTCTAATTCCAGTTTTTGCCTCAGATGTTTTTAAAATTGGACCATGGGGATTTGGAGTGTTAAGGGCAGCTCCAGCTGTAGGAGCACTTATAATGTCAATTATTTTAGCAATAAATCCATTAAAGAAAAAAGTTGGACATATTATGTATGCTGCTGTAATAATGTTTGGAATAACAACAATTTTATTTGCAATATCAAGGTCATTTATATTATCAATATTAATTTTATGTATCATGGGAGCCTCAGATGTAATAAGTGTAGTAATTCGTTCAACTTTGGTTCAACTTAATACTCCAGATGAAATGAGAGGCAGAGTCAGTTCAGTAAATCAAATGTTTGTAGGTACATCAAATCAGCTTGGTGAATTTGAATCAGGATTAACAGCATCTTGGTTTGGAGCAGTTCCAGCAGTCCTTATTGGTGGTATTGGAACCGTAGTTGTAGTTTTATCTTGGATAAAATTATTTCCACAGCTTTTCAACGTAGATAAAATGACAAACAAGAAAAGTTAATAAATAACATAAAAAATTAATAAATTAGTTGAGTATTACTACTTTATTATATTCAATAATAATATATAATATTATTATATATTAATTGAGAATATTAAAATTGGAGGTGAAACTGTTCATAAAGTTAATTCTATTAATGAGCAGTAGAATAATTTGATTAATAATTCAAATGGTAAAAAATTATACATAAAAAGAAGAATCCTTTTTATATATGCTTTACTTTTTATAATGCTTTTTTCATTAGTATTTAGATTATCGTATCTTATGATTACTCAATCGCCAAATTTAACAGTTAGGGCAGAGGATCAATGGAAAAATGAAATTAAAATAAATGCAAAAAGAGGACAAATATTAGATCGTTCATATAATGAGCTTGCTGTAAGCACGAATGTTTATAGAGTAGATTTGGATTTAATATCTATGAGAAAAATACAAAATGTGAATTTTGATAATATTGCACAAAAATTATCGGATGCTTTAAATATGGACAAAGGTGATATTTTAAAAGCAATAAATACTAAATTATCAGATGGTACGCCAGCAGGTTCAATAAATCTTAAAAGAAAAATAGAAAAAGAATCTGCAGATAAAGTAAGAAAACTAAAAATAACAGGAGTTATAATATCTTCAGATACGCAGAGATACTATCCTCAAGGAAACTATTTATCTCATGTATTAGGAAATACAAATATAGATGGAATAGGTCTTAATGGTCTTGAACTTCAGTATAATAAAGAACTTTCTGGCATTCCTGGTGTAAGAATGGCTGAAATGGACAGGAATAGAAACGAATTGCCTTATAATGTAGGTATAACCAGCTACAGTAAGCCAATCGATGGAAAAGATTTAGTTTCAACAATAGATTCTAGAATTCAAAGATTTGCTGAAGATGCAGCTCAGCAGGCACTTATTGATAATAAGGCAAAAGCAGTTACAATTATTGTTATGTCACCAAAGACAGGAGAAATACTAGCTATGGTAAACAAACCTGATTTTGATCCTAATAATCCATATGCAGGAGCTAAAACATCTGATGATCTTCAAAAAATGTGGAGAAATAGAGCTGTAAGTGATGTTTTTGAACCTGGATCAGTTTTTAAGGTTGTTACAGCTACAGCTGCTTTAGAAGAAAAAGTTGCAAAGGAAAGTGATACCTTTGTATGTAATGGAAGTTTAACTGTAAATGGAACGAATATACGATGCTGGGAGACTAGTGGTCATGGTACAGAAACATTTCCTGATATATTAAAAAATTCATGTAATGTAGGTTTTATGGAGCTTGGAGCAAAACTTGGAGCAGACAAACTTACAAAATGGATTAATTTATTTGGCTTTGGTCAAAAAACAGGTATTGATCTTCCAGGCGAGGCTTTAGGAATTGTTAGAAAAGCTAAAGATATTTCTGCTATTGATTTAGCTGACACTTCTTTTGGACAAGGTGATGCTGTAACAAGTGTTCAATATTTAGCTGCATTTAATGCAGTTGCAAATGATGGCGTTTGGGTGAGACCTCATCTTATGAAAGCAATTGGTCATTATAATGATGATGGAAAATTTATTACTGATAGAACCTATACTAATACTGGTGAGAAAAGAATTGTTGATTCAGATATAGATAAGCAAATGAGAGGGTATTTAGAAAGAGTTGTTTCTGATCCTACAGGCGTAGGGCATAATGCTTTTATTGATGGTTATGAAATAGCAGGAAAAACTGGAACAGCACAGAAAATTAAAGCTTCTGGAGGAGGATACGATACAGGAAAATATATTGCTTCCTTTGGAGGAATGGCTCCAGCTTCAAATCCAAAAGTATCAGTTTTTGTTTCAATTGATGAACCATCAGACCCTGAAAAAGGTTATTATGCATCTTCGACAGCTGCACCAGTTGCGAAAATAATTTTTAGTGATATTTTTAATTACTGGTCAGTAAATTCAGATGCTTCTCCAGACAATACAGCAAATAATCTTTTGAAAAGTGTAGTAGTACCAAATGTAAGAGGAATGAAGAAAGATGATGCAGTTAAGTGTCTAAAAGAGCAAAATTTGAATTCGCAGATTGATGGCGGTGGAGATATTGTTACAGATATAAACCCTGTGCCAGGGTATATGGTAAAAGAAAAATCAACAATAACAATATATACAGGAAGTTCGCCGAATGATGAGAACCTTGTAGCTATTCCTGATTTAACAGGATATACTAAAAGTGATGCTGATAAAATGCTGAGTAGTTTAGGAATTACTGCACAATATACAGGAAATGGATTAGTTAAACAGCAAAGTATAAAACCAAATGATAAAGTAAATAAAGGTTCATCAATAAGTATAGAATTAGGAGCAATTGGAGATTAATGAAAGGGGTGTTTTTATGAGCGAATTGAATACAAAATATGGAGTTATTAAGGGTGTAATTTCTTCTGATTTTTATGCAGATGGATCTCTTAATGAATGTAAGGTACAGGAACTTAATATTATAAAAACAAAATATGGTGACTTTGTTCCTCAATATACTGAGGATGAGGCAAGAAGAAAATATAAAAGTTCTTTATCTTTTTATAATAATGGTAATATAAAAAGTATTTCGCTGGAAAACAGCAGCAATGTAAGTACTAGACATGGAATATTTCCTGCAGAACTTATAACATTTTATGAAAATGAATCAATTAAGCGTATTTTTCCGCTGAATGGCAAGATAACTGGGTATTGGACAGAAGAAAATGAATATGAGATATGTCCAGAAATCGAAATAAATCTTGAATTTATTAAAATAAAGAAAAAGGTTATTGGTATGCAGTTTTATGAATCAGAGGATATAAAAAGTATAACTTTTTGGCCTACGGATGTAATTAAATTTGAAATGTATTCACATTCAGCAGAAGCACGTATAGGTATATCATTATATGAAAGCGGAAAAATAAAATCTTATGAACCTAATAAACCAAGTTTAATCAAAACTCCTATAGGCAATATTGCAGCTTATGATGTAAATGTACTTGGAATTAATGGTGATAGAAATTCATTAAACTTTAATGAAGATGGGTCAATAAAATCAATCATAACTTCAACTGATATGATAGAAGTTATAGATAGTTCTGGCAGTAAATTTATTTTTGAACCTGGCTTAAAGCCTAACTTGTTCAATAATGATATTATGGATATAGTACCAGTATGTATTGATTTTAGTGGAAATAAAGTTACTTTTAACAAAAATGAAGAAAATATATATGATATAGAAAGCAGTACTTTCAAAATTCATAATTTAGTTAAAAAAATTAATGAAGGCTGCGGAAATTGTGAAAGCTGTAAAGCTTGCAAATGAGGGTGTAACGAGAGATATAATATGGGATATAATGAGGGTGATAAGGTTTGAAAAGATTATTTCGTTTTTTAGCATTTTTTTTATTGATAGTTTGTGCAGCAGGTTTTTCAGGATATTATTATGTAAATAAAAATTATTCAAAATATGTACCAATAAATAATTATAATGATTTTCATAATGTTATTTTTGAAAATAATGTTGATAATGAGAATTCAATAGTAATAGTTCCTATGAAGTTACAATGTGGACAAGTTTCTGAAGATATTGTTCAAGAAACTGCAAATCAAAAGCAAAGTAATGAGGATTATTTAAAAAGTATTACAACTACTTCAACTGTTAAAGATGGACCGTTATATCCAAAAGAAGTTTTTTTAACATTTGATGATGGACCTTCTGCAAATACAGATAAAATACTTAAAATATTAAAAGACAATAATGTGAAAGCAACATTTTTTGTAGTGGGTCAAAATGCACAAAATTATGCTGATTTTCTTAAACAGGAATATAATGATGGAATGTGTATAATTGCACATAGTTACACTCATAAGTACAGTATTTATCAAAGTATTGATACCTATATGGCTGATTTAGATGAGTGCAATGATGTTATTAAAAAGATTACTGGTGCTGATACTTTACCATTTACAAGATTTCCAGGAGGGTCAGATAATAAAGTTTCAAATTCTGATACGATGAGCAATATTAGAAAAGCTGTAAATGCAAGAAAAATAGATTACGTTGATTGGAATGTTGTTTCAGGTGATGCTGAGAGTGCATTAGTTCCTGCAGAAACTTTAAAAAATAATTTATTCAGTCAGCTGGCAGATGTTAATTTTGCAGTTATATTAATGCATGATGCACCAAATAAAACAACTACAGTTGATTCACTGCCTGCATTAATTGATTACTTAAAAAAGCAGGGATATGTTTTTAGAACTTTTAGTGAGTTGACACCTACGGAAAAGAGTACTATGATTAAAAAAAGAATTATGAATAGGTAATATACTTTTCTAGAATACATTTAGTTCCACTAAATTTATGAATGATAGCAATGTATACTTTCCTCGGTCACATTTAGTTCCACTTAATTTATAAATGATAGCGGAGAGAAGCTTCTTTTAGAAATCTAGTGGAACTTTGTGACCGAGAATAGTGTAAGGCTTTTTTATAAATTTAGTGGAATTTTGTGACTGAGGATAATATGTTTAGAAAAAATTAGTATGGAATTATAGGTGATTATATGGGAGATACAAAATGGACTAAAGAACAGCAGGAAGCAATTGATACCAGAGGGTGCAATCTTTTAGTGGCAGCAGCAGCAGGGTCAGGTAAGACAGCTGTTTTAGTAGAAAGAATTATTAAGATTATAACAAATGAAGATAATCCAATTGATATTGATAAATTATTAATTGTTACTTTTACTAATGCAGCTGCAGCAGAAATGAGAGAAAGAATAGGAATGGCAATTGCAGAAGCTTTAGATAAAAATCCAGAAAATAAAAATCTTCAAATGCAGCTTACACTTCTTAACAAGGCTAGCATTACTACTATTCATTCATTTTGCCTTGAAGTTATAAGAAATAATTTTCATTATATTGATATTGACCCAAATTTTAGAATAGCCGATGCTACTGAATGTACATTACTTAAACAGGAAACAATATTAGAGCTTTTTGAAGAAAGCTATGAATTAAAAGATTATAATGATGAAGAAGAAAAAAATAAATCATCATTACAGAGACAAATGTTTCTAAATTTAGTAGAATGTTATGGCGGAAGTAAAGAAGATTTTAGCTTACAAAATATAGTACTTAACATTTATGAATTTGTTATGAGCGGACCGTGGCCCTACAAATGGCTGGAGGAAATGTCAGAAGAGTTCAATGTGAAAGATAATTTCGATTTTGGAAATTCAAAATGGGGAAAGGTTCTTATTGATAGTATTAAAATAGAACTTACTGGCTATAAATCAATAATGGAAGATGCACTTAGTATTATAGAAGCGTCTGAGGGGTTAGAGCCTTATATTACTTGTTTTCAAAATGAAATAGATTCAATTAATAAAATGATTAAATCTTGTGATGTATCATGGAAAGAACTTTATCAAAGTGTAAAAAATGCAAATTTTGATAAATTAAAGCCATGTAAGAAAAATGCTGATAAGGATATTCAAGATAGAGTTAAGAAAGTACGAGATGATGTAAAAAAATATATAAAAACAATTCAGACAGAAAATTTTTCAACTAGTGCTGATGAAATAAAAAATTATATGAAAGAATTATATCCATTAATCAAATGCTTATCTAAGCTCGTTATAGAATTTAATGAAAAGTATAGTGCAAAAAAAAGAGATAAAAATTTATTAGATTTTAATGATCTTGAGCACTTTTGTTTAGAAATTCTAACTATAAAGGATGAAAACGAAAACATATTACCATCTGAAGCAGCTATGGAAATTAAAAGTAAGTATGATGAGATACTAATTGATGAATATCAAGATAGTAACAATGTTCAGGAAGTAATAATGAATATGGTTTCAAGAAGAGATTTAGGTAAGCCTAATGTTTTTATGGTTGGAGATGTAAAACAAAGTATATATAGATTCAGACAGGCAGAACCAGGATTGTTCCTTGAAAAATATAATAGTTATTCTGAAATGCAAGGGTATAATGAAAGAAAAATTACTTTGTTTAAAAATTTTAGGAGCAGAAAAGAGATAATAGATGCTGTGAATTTTATTTTTAAACAGATAATGTCAGTTAATATTGGAGAGCTAGAATATGATGATAAGGAAGCATTGAATCTTGGAGCAGAATACAAAAAAGCTTCTTTAGAAGGATCAACAGGCGGTCCTGTAGAAATTCATTTGATTGAAAAGAATCAAAAAGCCTTAGGTGAAAAATCAGAAACAGATGAAGAAAATTCAAAAAGTGAAGATAGTTTACTGAATGAAGAAGAGGAATTAACTAATATTCAACTAGAATCAAGGGTTGTTGGAAAAAGAATAAAGGAATTAATATCTCAAGATGGTAATAAAGGCTTTAAAGTATATGATAAAAATATTAATGATTATAGAGCAGTACAATACAGGGATATAGTAATATTATTACGTGCTACAGCTAAATGGTCTCCAATATTTATGGAAGAACTCAATAATCTTGGGATACCTGTATATGCTGATACTGGAACTGGATATTTTACCTCCATTGAAATACAAACAATTATGTCTCTGCTTCAGATAATAGATAATCCAGTTCAAGATATACCTTTACTTGCAGTACTGCGTTCTCCTATTTTTTCATTTTCTCCAGAAGAACTTCTTACAATAAGACTTGCAGAAAAAGAAGTGCCTTTTTATGAAGCAGTAAAAAAGCTTTCAATAGAGGCAGAAAATACTGATTTTAATCAAAAAAATGAGTTTACAAAATTAAAAATAGATAAGCTTTGGTATGAAAGTTTGAAAAATGAAATTGCTGTTGGTATTACTGAAGATATAAATGTGAATGAAAGTTATAATAATGAACGAGTTAATACTGCCAATAAAGCATTTTTGTTTCTTCAAAAATTAGATAAATGGAGAAAAGCTTCAATTCATATGCCTATTGATGAACTAATCTGGTATTTATATACAGAGACTGGATACTATGCATATACTGCAGCGATGCCAGGCGGGGTACAAAGGCAGGCTAATCTTAAGATACTTTTTCAGAGAGCAAAACAGTTTGAAAAAACAAGTTATAAAGGTCTTTTTAATTTTATAACTTTCATTAACAGATTAAGAACAAATAGTGGAGATATGGGAAGTGCAAAAATACTTGGAGAAAATGAAAATGTAGTAAGAATTATGAGTATTCATAAGAGTAAGGGGTTAGAATTTCCAGTGGTTATTGTATCAGCAGCAGGTAAGAATTTTAATTTAATGGATATAAATAGAAATATCCTTTATCATAATAAGCTTGGATTTGGACCTGATTATGTAGATTATAAAAAAAGAATTTCCTATCCAACAGTATTAAAACAAGCAATAAAGAAAAAAATAAAAATAGAAAGTTTATCTGAAGAAATGAGGGTTTTGTATGTTGCTTTTACTAGAGCTAAAGAAAAACTTATTATTACAGGTGCTGTAAAAGATACTTCAAAGTCTGCAGCTAAATGGTGCAGTATAGTTAAAGGCGTAAACTTAAAAGTGCCTGAATATGAAATCTTAAAAGGTAAAAACTTTTTAGATTGGATTGGACTAGCAATAGTTAGACATGAGGATGCAGAAACGTTAAGAAAAATTGGAATGAACTGTGATATACTTAAAGATACATCAAAATTTAAAATCAAGGTTTGGGAAAAAAATGATATTGTCAGCAAGAAAGAAGAAAATTTAATATCTAATGAAGAAGACAATATATTAAATGATGATAAATCATCTGAAGAAAATAAGCAGGTGATTATTCAAGATAAACAAAACTTTGAAACAAAAATGAATTCTATAAAAGATTCAGCATTTAAATCTGAAGTATATAAAAAACTGAGTTATGAATATCCATATAAGTTTTCTTCATATATTCCGGCAAATTTGTCTGTTACAGAATTAAAAAGACAGTCTGAAGAAGAAATTATATCAGAAGAAGCAGTTAATATTTTTAAGACTCCTGAACTAATAAAAAAACCACAATTTTTAGAAAAAGCAAAAGGATTAAATTCATCAGAAAAAGGAACAGCTATGCATTCAGTTATGCAGCATCTAATTTTATCTAAAAATATTAATGAAGAGGATATTTTGGTTCAAATAGGCAAAATGGTAGACAATGAAATACTGACAATGGAACAATCTCAAACAGTTAATACAAAAAAGATAGATAGGTTTTTTAAAAGCGTATTAGGTACTAGAATGTTAAATTCTAATAAAATTGAGAGAGAAGTACTTTTTCATATTAAGCTTAGGTGTACAGATATTTATAAAGAACTTGAAAAAGAAATGTATAAAAATGACAGTGTTTTACTTCAAGGTGCAATTGACTGCTATTTTGAAGAAGAAGATGGTTTAGTTTTAATAGATTACAAAACAGATTATGTTACAGAAGATAAAATTAATGAAATAAAAAATCGATATAAAGCACAAATTGAATATTATACAGAAGCATTATTAAGAGTTACTGGAAAAAAAGTTAAAGAAAGATATATTTATTTATTTTGGAATGGAGAAACTATAAATTATACATAATGAATATCAATATACGTTCTTTGATTTGATTTTTACTAAACCTTACTATATAATATAGGAGTGGAATAACTCTGGGGTGTGTTATTAAATTTATTTTAATGAGGATTTCATATGAGAATAAAAGATAAAAAAAGGTTTACATTAGTATGCACATGCTTTATCTTGTTAGTGGCTGGTATAATTGTTTTGATAGTATTAGGATCTGCACACAAAGCAAAAGAAGGCAATGTTAAGAAAGAACTAAATACATTTGGTACTAAAAATCAATCTTATCAAAGTGTACCTATTTCTAATAATGGCAGTATCACATTAATGGAGAATAACTATTTTAAAAAATATATAATAGATTGTACAAAAGATTTGAATACTGTAACATATTACAACAGCAAAGATATGCTGTATGTTTTTTTGGATAATGGTGAAGTTAGTAAATTAAGCTTAAATCAAAAAAAACAGGAAAAAGATATTTACAGCCAAAAAATAAAAAATCAAGATGTTGTAATATTTAAAACTAGTCATGAGAAAAACAATAAAGTGTATATAGAGCAGAAAGATAAGAGAAAAATTGATATATTAATTAGTAAAGTTAGTGAACCCTATGCATATACATTAGTAATAGATGCAGGACATGGGGGAACAGATCCTGGAACTATTGAAGGAGGACTTTATGAAAAAAATATAACACTATTAATTGCTAAATATATGCAGGAGTATTTGAATTATGAAGGTGTACAGACAATTTACACAAGAGAAAAAGATGAGCTGCTAATTAAGGGTACGACTAGTGCTTCAATAAAAAAGGATTTATTAGCAAGAACAGATGTTGCAAATAAAATAAATGCAGATGCTTTTGTTTCTGTTCATGTAAATAATAATGTAGTATCAAGCTGCAAGGGCGTTACAACATATTATTATACTGCAAAAGAAAATCAAGAAAAAGAGAGAAAAGAATTAGCTGAAGATATACAAAAAAATGTTTTGATAGATGATAAATGGAAAGATATGAAAGTTAAGACAAACAATTATTCCGTTCTTGTACATACAAATATGCCAAGTGCTTTAGTAGAATGTGGTTTTTTAACTAATTCTGAGGATAGAGAAAAACTATCAAAGGATCAAGTATTAATAAATAGTGCTAAAAATATATCAAATGGTATTCTGCAATTTTTTAATTCAGATACTTTTAAAAATTACAAGAAATCAAAAAGTGTAATTAAATGATGTTTACTCTCCCTCATCACATTTAAGTTCCACTTAATTTATAAATGATAGCATAGAGAAGCTTATTTTAGAAATTTAGTGGGACTTTGTGACTTAGGATAGTATAGTATAAATTTTTCTAATTTAGGAGTGCAAAGAAATGAATTTAAATATTGTATTATTTCAACCTGAAATACCTCAAAATACAGGCAATATTGCCAGAACATGTGTTCTTACAAATTCAGCGCTTCATTTGGTGAAGCCTTTAGGCTTCAGCCTTGATGAAAAACATCTCAAAAGGGCAGGTCTTGATTATTGGCCTTATTTGAAGTTAGAATTATATGAATCATATAATGAACTAAGAGAAAAATATAAAGATTCGACTTTTTATTTTTCTACAACAAAAGGTAAAAAAATATATACAGATGTTAAATTTAA
>JAUZPN010000045.1 GCA_030705885.1 Bacillota bacterium
TATTTTTTATTAATAATTCAGTTTGTCTTACATTAAGATTATCATCAATAATTTTTTGAGCAATAAGATATTGTTTATCATTGTCACTAACTCCAAGTAAAGCCCTGCCATGTCCTTCTGAGATAACTTCATCTATTAAATATTCTTTTACCCTGTCATCTAAATTAAGCAATCTTAATACATTAGTAACTGCAGTTCTAGACTTTCCTATCCTTTTAGATAATTCTTCCTGAGTAAGATTAAAATCATCTAGGAGTCTTTTGTAAGCCAATGCTTCTTCAATTGGATTTAAATCTTCTCTTTGAATATTTTCAATTAATGATATTTCCAACATATCATTTTCTGCTAAATTCATTATTATTGCTGGAATTTCTTTAAGTCCTATTAGCTTCGCAGCTCTCCATCTTCTTTCTCCAGCTATAATAGTATAAGTATAATTAGTTTTCTGAAGGATAATTGGTTGAATTACACCATGAAGCTTTATTGATTCTGATAACTGTAAAATCTTATCGCCATCAAATTTTTTTCTTGGTTGATTCGAGTTAGGCTTAATTAAGTTCATAGAAATTTGTAGTATTGATTCATTACTAATACTTTCTTCTTCAGGTATCAAAGCACTTAATCCTTTACCTAAAGCAGGCTTTTTATTCATATACTTTCCTCCTATGTTGATAAATTATAAATTAAAATCAAATATATCATTTATTTTTTATTCTACCTAAAAATTCTTTTGATAATTTTTGATAAGCTTCAGCGCCTTTGCATTTATCATCATACAGCATTATAGGAAGTCCAAAGCTTGGAGATTCAGCAAGTCTAATATTCCTTGGAATTGTAGTATTATAAACTTTTTCATTGAAATATTTTTTAACCTCATTTACTACTTCATTAGACAAGTTTGCTCTGCTGTCATACATACATAATACAACACCTTCAACTTCTAAATTCTTATTCAAAGATTTTTTTACAAGTTGAATAGTATTAACTAATTGACTTACACCTTCTAAAGCATAAAATTCACATTGAATAGGAATTAAAACACTATTTGCACAACTAAGAGCATTAATTGTAAGGTATCCAAGAGACGGAGGACAATCTATGAATACAAAATCAAAATCATCTTTAACCTCTTGTAATTTATTTTTTAGTATGAGTTCACGTTTTTCTATATTAATTAATTCAACTTCTGCTCCAGCTAATGATATAGTTGATGGTATTATATAAAAATTATCAATAATTTCGCTTTTAATAATAACATCTTTAATTGAAGCATCAGAAGCTAAAACATCATAAATAGATTTTTTTAACTTTTTCTTATCAAGCCCTAGTCCACTTGTAGTATTTCCTTGAGGATCAATATCAATAACTAATACTTTATAGCCTTCTAATGCAAGATATGCACTTAAATTTATATTTGTAGTAGTCTTTCCAACTCCACCTTTTTGATTAAAAACGCAGATTGTTTTCAATTTAGTATCACCTATTATCCCTTCTATTTAGTTATAATTTTTTTCAATTTGTTTAATCATACTATGCTCAGTCACAAAGTTTCACTAAATTTATATAAAATTAAATATAACAACAAGAGCATATAATATTATTATATATTTTAAAGTAGAATATATAAAGTAAAATATTATTTATTTACAAAAAAAAATCTGGATAAACCAGATAAAATGTTTCACGTGAAACATTTTTATTTTTTAGGAATAGTGATAATGATTTGAAAACTATCATCTGATTCTTTAGAATTGTATTCAGCATTTAGACCATACTTATCAAACACCTGTTTAACAGTATTAATATATATCCTGCTATTAAAAAATCCTTTCATCTTATGTTTACTTGATTTCTTTCCACTATTCATTAATTCAATCTTTTCTAATTCTTTTTCAATAAGTTCTTCAGTATTTTTAACATTTAAAGATTTTTCAATAACAATATTTATGATTTTTAATTGTAATTCTGAGTCAGGCAATTTTAATAAAGCTCTTGCATGCCTTTCAGTTAATTTATTTTCAATCAATATATCTAAAATATTAGTATCTAATTTAAGAAGCCTAAGCTTATTAGCAATAGTAGATTGTTTTTTACCTATTGTTTTTGCTAACTCTTCCTGTGTATAAGAATGATCTTTTATTAAATTATAATATGCTTCTGCTTCTTCTAAAAAATTCAAATCTTCTCTCTGTAAATTTTCCAGTAAAGCAATTGCAGCTGAATCCTTGTCTGTAATATCAACTAATATCACAGGCACTTTAGATAACCCAGCTCTTTTAGCTGCCCTCAATCTTCGTTCACCAGCAACTAATTCATATCTTTCACTACCAATTTTTCTAACAGTTAATGGTTGAATTACTCCATACTGTTTAATAGACTGTGCCAACTCATCAATAGCTTCATCATTAAAAATTTTTCTTGGCTGATATATATTTGGAACAATAAGTTCAGTAGAAACATAACTAATACTATTTTGCATATTAATCCTCATTCCTTTTATAACTCTATCATTTTAGAAAACATAATATTCTCAGTCACAAAATTCCACTGAATTTCTAAAAAAGCTTTCATTTACTGCTATTTATAAATAAAGTGAAACTATATGTTGTATATATTATTATTTCGATAAAAAATAATAAAATCCTTCTTATTTTTAATTAAATTCATCCGACAAAAAACGACATCAAATTAGAGGTTTCTTATTTACAATTCCAGCCTTTCTAGGATAAGCACCTGGAGTGTTCTTTATTTTCTTTATAACAACAATATTATGGTTTAAATCAGTATCTTCTATATTAACAGACAAAATATCAGTTAATGAACCTCCCAAAATTGAAATTGCTTTTTTTGCTTCAGAAATCTCATCTTCTACAGCGGGTCCTTTCATAGCAAGAAAATATCCATTAATCTTAACATATGGAATACAAAATTCACTTAATACTGTAAGGTTAGCTACAGCTCTAGAAATTACAATATCAAATGACTGCCTGCATTTATTTTCTTTTAAAAAATCTTCAGCTCTTCCATGATATGCAGTAATATTTTTTAATCCAAGTTTACTTATAACATCATTTAAAAATACAATTCTTTTATTTAATGAATCTAATAAAACAACATTAATTTCAGGCTTAATAATACTTATTGGAATTCCAGGAAACCCTGCACCCGTACCTATATCAATTAACTTTTTAGATTTACTTAACTCTTTAAATCTAAAAGCCTTAATTGAATCAATAAAATGTTTTTTAATAATTTCTTCATCTTCAGTAATGGCTGTCAAATTAATCTTTTCATTCCATTCTTTAAGAAGAGACATGTAAAGTAAAAACTTTTCATATTTTTCATGATCAAAGGTCAATCCTTCATTGTTGCAAGCTGAATTTAGTAAATTATAAAAATCCATTTTTTCCTCCAATAATTTAATAAAAATACTGATTACTAAAAAATATTTTTTATTCTTTATTTTATATATTAATTATACTTTTCTCATCACATTTAGTTCCAATTAATTTGTGAGTGATAGCAAGGAGCATCTTCTTTTAGAAATTTATTGGAACTTTGTGACAAAGAATAAATCAAATTTTACCTTTACCTCTATAAAAATGTTCTAAGTATACTAAGAGTACAGTAATATCTGCAGGAGAAACACCTGAGATTCTTGATGCCTGACCAATATTATCTGGCATTATTTTGTTAAGTTTCTGCACAGCTTCTATTCTTAAACCACTTACATTACTAAAGTCAAATTTATCAGGAATTTTTTTATTTTCAAATTTTTTAAACTGCCTAACCTGTTCTAATTGCTTTTCGATATAACCTTCATATTTAGATATTATATTAACCTGATCTTTTACATCATTAGGAATATTAGGTCTATTATCATCAAGCTCTTCTAAAATATAATAATCAAGTTCTGGTCTTTTTATTAATTCATACAAACTAATTGGCTTCTTAAGTTCTACTGAATTTAATGATGTAAGAAAAGCATTAATTTCCTTTTTTCCAGTAATTTGAAGCTTTTTAATTCTATTTATTTCATTATCTATTGTTTCTTTTCTTTTAATAAATTTATTATACCTATCTTCAGAAACAAGTCCAACATTATGACCAATTTCAGTAAGTCTTAAATCAGCATTATCCTGTCTTAATAAAAGTCTATATTCTGAACGCGAAGTCATCATTCTATAAGGTTCGTTAGTTCCTTTAGTAACTAAATCATCTATTAAAACACCAATATATGCATCAGATCTGTTAAGAATCATAGGTGACTCACCTTTTACATATAATGCTGCATTTATTCCTGCAACAATTCCCTGACTCCCTGCTTCTTCATAACCAGAACTTCCATTTATTTGTCCACCTGCAAAAAGTCCTTTAATATTTTTAAACTCTAATGAAGATTTTAATTGAGTTGGATCAATGCAATCATATTCAATAGCATAAGCTGTTCTCATTATCTCAACATTTTCAAGACCTGGTATAGTCCTTAACATTTTCACTTGAACTTCCTCAGGCAAAGAACTAGACATACCTTGAACATACATTTCATCGGTATTTTCACCTTCTGGTTCAAGAAATATCTGATGCTGCGTCTTATCAGGAAATCTCATAACTTTATCTTCAATAGATGGACAATACCTAGGTCCAACACCTTTAATTGAACCATTATATATTGGAGATCTATGAATATTATCTCTTATTACTTTATGAGTTTCTTCATTAGTATAAGTAAGATAACAAGCTATTTGAGGTCTATCTATATTATCACTCATAAATGAAAATGGAGTGATTTTTTCATCACCAAGCTGTTCTATCATTTTTGAAAAATTAATAGATCTTCTATTTACACGCGCAGGTGTTCCTGTTTTAAATCTTCTAATACTTATATTTGCATCAATTAAGCTTTGTGATAATTCATTAGCAGGAAATAATCCGCTTGGACCACCACTATAAGTTACTTCTCCAATAATAATTTTACCTTTTAAATAAACACCAGTAGTTAATACAACTGCCTTAGCGGAAAAATAAGCACCATTTTTAGTAAGTACTCCTTTAACTATACCACTTTCAATATCAAGCTTAATAACTTCTATTTGTTTAATATATAGATTTTCTTGTTTCTCTAAAACATGTTTCATTCGTTCAGAATATCTTTTTTTATCTGCCTGAGCCCTTAATGAATGTACTGCAGGTCCTTTTGAAGTATTTAACATCCTTGACTGAATATAAGTATTATCAATATTTATGCCCATTTCTCCGCCTAGAGCATCAATTTCTCTTACAAGATGACCTTTTGCAGTACCGCCTATGTTTGGATTACAAGGCATTAATGCTATACTATCTAAGTTTAATGTACAAACCAGCGTTTTAAGACCCATTCTGCTGGAAGCAAGTGCTGCTTCGCAGCCAGCATGACCCGCACCTACAACAATTACATCATATTCTCCCCCGAAATATTCCATAAAAAAACACCTACTTTCCTATACAAAATTCTGAAAATATCTTATCAATTAAATCCTCTTGCAAAGTATCACCTGTAATTTCTCCTAATGATGTCCAAGCATTTCTTATATCTATAGAAGCCAGATCAATAGCTGAAACATCATTTAAAACTGATAATGACTGCTCACAATGTTTTTTTGCTAAAATAAGTGCTTCAATATGTCTGCTGTTAGAAATCATAAATTCATTTATCTTCACTTCACCATTAAAAAACAAATTTTTTATTGCACCTTTTAATGATTCAATTCCATAACCTGATTTTGTAGAAGTATAATAAACATTATCAAAATTTTGTTCATAAAAAATTTTCTTATCAATTATAACACCTTTGTCTTGTTTATTTAACAAAACAACAGTTTTTTTATTCTTTATAAAATCAATAATAAACTTATCTTCTTCATCTAATTCTGAAGAAGCATCTATCATTAATATTGTTAAATCTGCATTTTCGATTTTTTTCTTGGATTTTTCTACTCCAATTTTCTCCACAATATCTTCCGTTTTCCTAATGCCTGCAGTATCTATAATTTTTACAGGAATTCCATCAATATTTATATACTCCTCTATAATATCTCTAGTAGTTCCTGGGACTTCCGTAACTATTGCTCTGCTCTCCATAAGCAGTGCATTTAATAATGATGATTTTCCAACGTTTGGTTTGCCAACAATTACAGTATTTAAACCTTCACGTAATATTTTTCCCTCATTAGCTGTTTCAACAAGATAACTTATTTTACTAATAATATCTTTTAGTTCAACTTGAACCTTTTCATTTGTAATCTCTTCTAAATCATCCTCTGGGAAATCAACAGTAGCTTCTATATGAGCTATAATCTCCAATAATTTATTTCTAATAATGTTTATCTCCTTGGAAATCCTGCCTTCTGCCTGCATAAGTGCAGATTTCATTCCAAGCTCAGTTTTAGATCTTATAATATCTATAACTGCTTCAGCTTGACTTAAATCAATTCTTCCATTTAAAAAAGCTCTTTTAGTAAACTCCCCAGGCTCTGCAATTCTAGCACCTGACTTTATAACTTCATTAAGAACTTTATTTACAGACATTATTCCTCCATGACAGTTAATTTCAACTACATCTTCAGCCGTATAACTTTTTGGAGCTTTCATAAAGCTTACAATTACCTCATCTAGTATATCACCATTTTTTATATCTACAATATATCCATATCTCATTGTATAAGTTTTAATGTCATCAATACTTTTATTATTTTTGCCTTTAAATATCCTTGAAACTATTTTTAATGCACTTTCTCCTGATACTCTAATAATAGAAATCCCACTATCCCCTATTGATGTTGCAACTGCTGCAATAGTATCAAATTCTTTCAAAATTTTTCCCTCCAGATTTTTTGAAGTATATACTATCCTCGGTCACAAATTTCCACTAAATTTCTAAAAGAAACTTCTCTCCGCTATCATTTATAAATTAAGTGGAACTATATGTGACGAGGAAAGTATAGTATAAAATAATAAAAAAGAAAGCAATCAAGCTTTCTTTAAATTAACTACAACTCTTCTATGAGGCTCTTCGCCTTCGCTATAGGTTTCAACAAATTCATTATCTTGAAGTGCTGAATGAATTATTCTTCTTTCATAAGGATTCATAGGCTCTAACTTAATTACTTTTTTAGTATTTCTAACAGTGCTGGCAACTTTCCCAGCCAATCTTTTTAAAGTTTCTTCTCTTTTTGCCCTATAATTTTCAGTATCAAGAACAACTCGTTTATACTCCGTATCATGTCCTTTATTTATTATCAAGCTGATAAGATACTGAAGTGAATCTAAAGTTTCGCCTCTATAGCCTATAAGAATTCCCATATCAGGACCAGTAAGATTTATTTTTATAATATTTTTCTCCTCAGTAACTCTTATCTCAGCCTTCATACCCATAGAATCAAGAACACCTTTTATAAATTGCTTTGCTTCATATATAGGATCTCTCTTTACAGTAACTTTAACTTTAGCAGGTTTTGCTCCTAACAACTTGAATATACCCTTACTTCCTTCATCTATAACTTCAATATTTACTTTATCTTCACTTACATTCAATTCATCTAAAGCATTTTTAACCGCATCTTCAACAGATTTACCAGTCATTTCAATAACTTTCATATAGCAACCCACCTTAATACTTAATGAAGGGTGACATAATAAAATAATGTCACCTGATGATAAAAATTATGTTAAAAAATAAATTAAACTTTTTCTTCTTTCTTCTTTTCGTATTCAATAATAACCTTAACTAATTGAGTTTGACCAATCATAAATATATTACCAACAACCCAATATAATGCAAGAGCAGAACTTACTGTTGTAGTCATCCATGCCATAAATATTGACATTATTATACCCATTGAACCAGATGACATTGGATTAGTAGTATCTGCAGGAGTATTTTTATTATCTTTATTATTAGTTATGTTCATAATAGTATAAGACAAATATGTAGTTATTGCAGATAATATAGGCAGTATATATGATAACATATCTTTTTTATTTGCAACTTTAGATAAATCATTTATCCATAAAAAATGAACACCTGCTAAATTAGGTATATTTCTAAATGCAAAAAATAATGCAAGTAATATTGGATATTGAATTAACATAGGAAGACATCCAGCAAAAATATTAATTCCTTTTTCTTGATAAAGTTTCATAGTTTCTGCTTGTAATTTTTGTGGATCATTTTTATATTTATCTTGAAGTTTTTTCAATTCTGGCTGAACTTCTTGAGTTTTAAATGAAGTTTTTATTTGTTTAACATTTAAAGGTAATAAAATTGTTCTTATTAAAAACGTAAACAGAATAATTGCTATACCATAAGATAAATTTTTATTAGGTATTACAGCAAAAACAATTTTATCATGAATTAATAGAAAAAAATTGGCCATAGCTTTATTTAAGCCATCAAATATGTGCAAAATACAAACCTCCTATAATATATGTAAGAACTTACAATCTCACATAAATAATATACAATTACTTAACTGGATCATATCCTCCTTTATTAAATGGGTTACATCTTAATATTCTCCACACAGCTAAAACACTGCCTTTCAATGTACCATATTTTTCAACTGCATCTAGTGCATATTGAGAACATGAAGGATAAAACCTGCAGCATGGTGTTTTTAATGGTGATATATATTTTCTATAAAATTTGATTAAAATAATCAATATTTTTTTCATTAAATTATAAACCTGACCTTTTCAGCAGATTTTTTACTGCTTCTACAGTTTCTATATAACTTTTTCCATTCATTGAGTTTCTAGCTATAAAGACTAAATCAAAACCTTGTTTTAAATTGTTACAATTTAATCTGTAACTTTCACTAATAAGCCTTTTAACTCTGCTTCGAATAACACTCTTACCAACTTTTTTACTTACAGATATTCCAATTCTATTTATACCTTTATTATTTTTATAAATGTATAACACCAATAATTGATTAGAAAGAGATTTTCCACGTCTATAAACATTTCTAAATTCTTCATTCTTTCTTAATCTATTTTCTTTCATAATTTAATGACAATCTCCTATTCTGCATTACAGAAAAAGGCCACATAAGCGGCCTTAAGCTGTCAATCTTTTTCTTCCTTTTTGTCTTCTTCTTTTAAGAACGTGTCTACCATTTAAAGTGCTCATTCTTTTTCTGAAACCATGTTCTTTCTTTCTTTGTCTTGTTTTTGGCTGATATGTCATGAACATATTCATACACCCCCTTTTAATCTATATAATATAAAAAAACAGATATAACTAGATTATATCTATTCATTTAACTAATGTCAAGAATAAGAAAATAACCATTTAAAAATTTATTTATTTCAAAATAAACATTTTTTTGTGGATAACTTATTGAATACTTGATATAATTTTGATAAAATTATATATAAGCTGTGTATAACTTTTTTAAAACAAAGTTATACACAGCTGTTGATAACTTTGTTGATAACTTGTTTAATTTATTATAATAAAATATTTTACAATTTAATTATTGAGTGATTTCAATTATTCTATACATGTTAATAATGTTATTTATTTTAATTATTTTATTGTGAATATCTTAATATATACTTTTTTATTAACTTATTTATATACATGTGAATATTTTTATCAACATTTGCCCAATAATTTATAAAGTAATATAACTTTGTTACTAACATGTTACTTTTATTTTTTTACAACTTTTAACTGGAGGATAAAAAATGAATGAAGAATTAAATCAGTTGTGGGAAAGAGCTCTTGCTCTGATGAAAACTGAAATTACTGAAGTAAGTTTTAACACTTGGATGAAAAGTGCACTTCCTTATTCTATTAATGATACAACAATAAAATTTGGGGTACCAAACGTTTTTACAAGTGACATATTAAATAATAGATATAAAAATTTAATAATAAACTCTATTGAAATACTTACTTCTAAGAAATATAATATTGATTTTTTTGTTATTTCTGATGAAAATAATGAAAATAACGAAGAAAAAACTACAAATAAAAGTAATGTAGTAGTAAGTGATGAAACATCTTCAACTTTAAATCTTAAATATACATTTGATTCTTTTGTCATTGGTAATAGCAATAGATTTGCTCATGCAGCCAGTTTAGCTGTTGCTGAATCTCCTGCTAAAGCTTACAACCCATTATTTATATATGGCGGTGTTGGACTTGGAAAAACACACTTAATGCATGCCATTGGTCATTACATATTACAAAACAATCCAAATTCAAAAGTAATGTATGTAACATCAGAAAAATTTACTAATGAACTTATTAATTCTATTAAAGATGATAAAAATGAAGAATTTAGAAATAAATATAGAAATATGGATGTACTTCTTATAGATGATGTACAATTCATTGCTGGAAAAGAAAGTACTCAGGAAGAATTCTTCCATACTTTTAATACATTACATGAAGCAAATAAACAAATTATACTTTCAAGTGATAGACCACCTAAAGAAATTCCTACATTAGAGGACAGGTTAAGGTCCAGGTTTGAATGGGGATTAATTGCTGATATTCAACCTCCAGACTTTGAAACAAGAATAGCAATATTAAAAAAGAAAGCTGATGTTGAACATCTAAACATTCCAAATGATGTTTTAGTATATATAGCAACAAAAATAAATTCAAATATCAGAGAACTTGAAGGTGCTTTGATACGAACTGTTGCGTACTCATCTCTTACAAATAGAGCTGTAACTGTAGAACTTACATCAGAAGCATTAAAAGATATTATTTCAAATAAGCAGAAAAAAATAATAACAATAGACCTTATACAAGATGTGGTATCAAACTATTATAACCTTAAATTAGAAGATTTTAAATCATCAAGAAGAACAAGAAATGTAGCTTTTCCAAGGCAAATAGCTATGTATCTTTCAAGAAAGCTTACAGATACATCATTACCTAAAATAGGTGAAGAATTTGGTGGGAGAGATCACACTACTGTAATTCATGCTTATGAAAAAATATCTGAAAGACTTGAAACAGATGAAGATTTTAAAAATGTAGTAAATGATCTGATTAAATCACTTAATCAAAAGTGATTTAATCAGATTAAGCATATTTAGTTAAACTGTGTCTTGAAGATATACTATCCTCTGTAACAAAGTTCCACTAAATTTATAAAAGAAGCTTCTTTCAGCTATCATTTATAAATTAAAGGGAACTAGATGTGCCTGAGTAAATTATAGTATAATAACATTTGTTTATAATAATTAGACGGTATTTTGTGGATAACTTTTTTCATAATTATTTTTACTAACAATGTGGATAACTACAATTTTTTATTGTTATGATTATCCACACTTATTTTTTCTTAAAATAAGTCTACACATAGGTTTTAAGCTTCCATCCACATACTAACACCCCCTACTACTACTACTACAAAAAATATATATCTAATCTATTATATATTTTCAATCTGAACTGAATAACTAAGATGCTTTTATGCAATTCTATTATCTTACTAATGCACTTTAAAATACTGATTATTAAATATACGAACATTATGTTAAGCTTATAAAATAGATAAATGTATAAATATACATGGGAGGATAAATGATGAAATTTATATGTGAAAAAAATTCATTACAAGAAGCTGTCTCAACTGCTCAAAAAGCTGTCACAGGAAAGTCAAACATGGCTGTACTTGAAGGTTTATTAATTATTGCTAGTAATAATGAAATTACTATTATAGGATCAGATAAAGACTTGAGTATAGAAACTAAAATAAAAGCAGAAATAATTGAAGAAGGCAGCATTGTTGTTGATTCAAAGCTTTTTGGAGAGATAATAAGGAAAATGCCAAATTATCAAATAGAGCTTTCTAAAGATATAAATGGTAATTCTTTAGAAATTACATGCAAAAAATCTAAAGCTATTGTAAAATGTATGAATGAAGAAGATTATCCAAGTCTTCCATATATAGAAGACAATATTAATATAAATATTTCACAAGGTGTAATTAAGAATATGATAAAAGGAACTATATTTTCTGTAGCACAGGATGAAATAAGACCTATTCTTATGGGAGTATTATTAGAAATAAAGAATAATAAAATTAATTTTGTGGCTTTAGATGGATTGAGGCTTGCTTTAAGGTATGAAAATATTGATAGTGATAAAGACATAAGTGTAGTTATACCTGGAAAAACATTAAATGAAATTTCTAAAATATTATCAGATACTAATGATATCGTTAATATAACATTTACTCAAAATCAAGTTTTATTTAATTTAGGTAATACAAAGATAATTTCAAGACTTCTTGAAGGTGAGTATATTAAATATAATTCAATAATACCTTATGATCATAAATTAAAGGTTATAGTAAAAAAAGACGAAATTTTAGAATCGATTGAAAGAGCTTCTTTGGTGGCTAGAGAAACAGATAATAATTTTGTAAAGCTAGATATGGTAGATGATTTAATTGTTATAACATCTAATTCTCAATTGGGAAATGTAAGAGAAGAAGTTAATGCAATTATGCAGGGAGAAGAAATACACATTGCATTTAATTCAAAATATTTAATTGATGTACTTAAAAATTTAGATGAAGAAGAGATAATAATGGAACTTACAAGTAGTATAAGCCCATGTATTTTAAAAAATAAACAAAATGATAATTCTATTTATCTAGTTTTACCAGTTAGGTTTTTGAATGCGTGATTAGCCATACTTTAGTTATAAAATAGCTTGTTGCTATATTTTCATCCGTGGTTGTGCTGCGACCAACATGGATGGTTAATTAATAAAATATGATGGAGGTTTTGCTTTTTTTAGCAATAATAAAAATTATGAAAGAAATTAAAATTAATACAGAAATAATTAAATTAGATTCATTTTTAAAGTGGTCTGGAGCAATTACTATGGGATCAGAAGCTAAAATGCACATTAAAAATGGTGAAGTTAAATTAAATGGGAATATTGAAGTGCAGAGAGGTAAAAAATTAACAAAAGGGGATATTATAGAGTTTAATAACGAAAGTTATAAAATAGTTTAAAAGTGTGGTATAATTAAGAGTATATACTATCCTAGGTGATAAAGGTCACTAAATGTGATTAAGGAAAGTATAATTAATAAAATAAACTTAAAATCAAAACAGGTGTTTTTATGTATGTGGAATCATTAAAATTAAATAATTTTAGAAATTATTATGAGTTAAATATGAATTTTACTACAGGTGTTAATATTTTAATAGGTGACAATGCTCAAGGTAAAACAAATATTCTTGAAAGCATATATTATTGCAGTATTGGTAAGTCACATAGAACAAATAAAGATAAAGAGCTTATAAACTGGCAGAGAGATGAATCGTATATAAAGCTCCATGTTGGAAGACAAAGATTAGATAAAAATATTGAAATTAAAATATTTAAAGATGGAAAAAAGGGCATCAAAATAAACTCAATAAAAATAAATAAACTTTCAGAGTTAATAGGAGTTTTTAATGCTGTAATGTTTTCTCCTGAAGACTTGAAGATTGTAAAAGAATCTCCAGCAAATAGAAGAAAATTTTTAGATATAGAGCTTTGTAAATTGGATAATAAATATTATTATAATCTAGTTAAATATAATAAAGTTTTAGATGAAAGAAATACAATGCTGAAAAAATGGAACAGTCAAATTAATGATGTTATAGATATATACGATGAGCAATTATCAGAGTTTGGTGCTTATATTATCAAAGAGAGAATGTTGTATATTAAAAAATTAAATTTAAAAGGTAAAAAAATTCATGATGAAATATCTTCAGGAATTGAAAGTATAAAATTTAAATATTTATCATGTATAAAAGAAATAGAAGTTTCTAAAGAAGATTTAAAAAGTCAGTTAAAAGAACAATTGATAAAGAATAGAAGCAGTGATATTGAAAAGAGAGGTACTTCAATAGGACCTCATAGAGAGGATTTTTCTATTCTAATAAATAACGTTGATGTTAAAAGCTTTGGTTCACAAGGTCAGCAGAGGACAGCAGTGCTAACAATTAAATTTTCTTCGCTTGAAATTATAAAGGATATTATAAATGAATATCCTGTGCTTTTACTAGATGATGTTTTGTCTGAACTAGATATAAATAGACAAAAGTATATTTTAAATTCAATAAAGAATGTTCAGACTATAATAACTTGTACAGGAATAGATAGTATAAGAGAGTATTTAGATGACGATGTAAAAGTATTCAATATTAAAAATGGAATGATAACAAATAAAAATTAGGAGTGAATTTAAATGTTTTTGCATTTAGGAGAAAATGTAGTAGTACCTATAAATGCTGTAATAGGAATTTTTGATATAGAAGCAGCTATGTATAGTTCAGATACTAGTCAGTTTCTAAGGATGGCAGAAGAAGATGGCTTTGTAGAAAGAATAACTAGTGAAGCACCAAAATCTATTGTGCTGGCGGAAGTTGATAAGCAAAGTAAAATATATCTATCTCCAATTTCATCAGCTACATTAAGTAAAAGAACAGATATTGTATATTATTCAAATAATTAGTTAAAAATTATATAAAGTGGGTGGAAATACATGTCAGAAGAAATAAAAGAAACTTATGATGAAAGTCAGATACAAGTACTTGAAGGGTTGGAAGCTGTTAGAAAAAGACCTGGAATGTATATAGGAAGTACGAGTATAAGAGGACTTCATCATCTTGTATATGAGATTGTTGATAATAGTATAGATGAAGCAATGGCAGGTTTTTGTGAAAAAATTCAAGTTTTTATTAATGAAGATAATACTATTACTGTAATTGATGATGGAAGAGGTATGCCTGTAGGAATACATCATAAAATGAAAATTCCAACAGTGCAGGTAATAATGACAATACTTCATGCTGGAGGAAAATTTGGTGGTGGAGGATATAAAGTTTCTGGAGGACTTCATGGTGTTGGTGCTTCTGTTGTAAATGCATTATCAGAAGTTTGTGAAGTTGAGGTTACAAGAGAGGGACATATTTGGAAGCAGAGATATGAAAGAGGTAAGGTAGCAAGCGATTTTCAGCAAATTGGAGATAGTGACGGCCATGGAACAAAGGTTTATTTTAAACCAGATGCTGAAATTTTTGAAGAAATAGAATTTGATTATGATATACTATCAAGCAGATTAAGAGAATTGGCTTTTTTAAATAAAGGAATAAGAATCATATTAACAGATAAAAGAGAAGATAAAAAAGAAGAATTTTATTATGAAGGCGGCATAAAGTCATTTGTAGCATATTTAAACAGAAATAAAGATAATCTTTTTGAAGAGCCAATTTACATTGAAGGCAAAAAAGATGATTATAATGTTGAAATAGCACTACAGTATAATGATGGTTACAATGAAAATATATTCAGCTTTGCAAATAATATAGATACTGTAGAGGGTGGAACACATTTAGTTGGATTTAAAACTGCATTAACAAGAGTTTTAAATGATTACGGTAAAAAATTTGGATTTTTAAAGGAATCTGATAAAAATATATCTGGAGATGATGTGAGAGAAGGTCTTACAGCTGTTATATCGATTAAACTTACAGATCCTCAATTTGAAGGTCAGACTAAAACTAAACTTGGAAATAGTGAAGTTAGAGGAATTGTTGATAGTATAGTTGGAGAAGGTGTTGGTACATTTTTAGAGGAGAATCCTAATATAGCAAAAATAATAATTGATAAGGCATTGCTTGCTGCTAGGGCTAGAGATGCGGCTAGAAAAGCAAGAGAATTAACAAGAAAATCAGTACTTGGCAGAACTTCGTTGCCTGGAAAGTTAGCAGATTGTGCTTCAAAGGATCCCGAGGAATGCGAAATTTATCTTGTAGAGGGAGACTCTGCAGGGGGTAGTGCAAAGATGGGAAGAAACAGACAGTTTCAAGCAATACTTCCTCTTAGGGGTAAAATAATGAATGTTGAGAAGCAAAGACTTGATAAAATACTTGGTTATGAGGAAATAAAATCTATGATAACTGCTTTTGGAGGCGGCATAGGTAGTGATTTTGATGTAACAAAGTTAAGATATAATAGAATTATAATAATGACAGATGCAGATGTGGATGGTGCTCATATAAGAACATTATTACTTACATTTTTCTATAGATATATGACGGATTTAGTTGAAGATGGTCATGTATATATAGCTCAGCCTCCTTTGTATAAAGTTGCAAAGGCTAAGAAAGAATACTATGTTTATAGTGATAAAGAATTAGATAAATTACTGGTTGAGTTAGGTGGTAAGGATAATAATACTAATATTCAAAGATATAAAGGTCTTGGAGAGATGGATGCTACGCAGCTTTGGGATACTACAATGGATCCTGAAACTAGAACATTATTGAAAGTTAATATTGAAGATGCAATTGTTGCAGATGAAACTTTTACAATTCTTATGGGGGATAAGGTTGAACCTCGAAGGCAGTTTATAATGGAAAATGCTAAGAAAGTAGTAAATTTGGATATATAAATTTGAAGAGGTGTAATAGATGAACAATGAAGGTAAAGTTTTACCGGTAGATATAAATCGAGAAATGAAGAGATGCTACACCGAATATGCAATGAGTGTAATTATAGGTCGTGCACTTCCAGATGTAAGAGATGGTCTCAAACCTGTACATAGAAGAATACTTTATGCTATGCATGAATTAAGTTTAACACCTGATAAGGGTTATAGAAAATGTGCTAAGGTAGTAGGAGACGTTTTAGGTAAGTATCATCCACATGGTGATACTGCTGTTTATGATGCACTTGTAAGAATGGCACAGGATTTTTCTATAAGATATACTTTGGTAGATGGTCATGGTAACTTTGGTTCTGTAGATGGTGATAGTGCTGCTGCTATGCGTTATACAGAAGCTAGAATGAGTAAGATATGTCTTGAATTATTAAAAGATATTAATAAAGATACTGTAGATTTTATGCCAAACTTTGATGGTGAAGAACAGGAACCAACAGTACTTCCATCTAAGTTTCCTAATCTTTTAGTAAATGGTTCTTCGGGTATAGCTGTTGGTATGGCTACTAATATACCTCCTCATAATTTAGGTGAGGTTATAGATGGAATATTTCTTCTTATAGATAATCCAGAAATATCTATTTTAGATATAATGACTAAAATAAAAGGACCGGATTTTCCAACTTATGGAATAATACATGGAACAGCTGGAATTAAAGATGCTTATTTAACAGGAAGAGGAAGAATTACAGTTAGAGCAAAGGCTGAAATAGAAGAAGAAAAAGAGAGACAAAAGATAATTGTTTCTCAGCTTCCTTATCAAGTTAATAAAGCTAACTTAATACTTAAAATAGCAGATCTTGTTAAGGATAAGAGAATTGAAGGCATATCAGATTTAAGAGATGAATCTGATAGAGAAGGTATGAGAGTTGTAATTGAAATTAAAAAAGATGCCAATGCAAATATCATACTTAATCAGCTTTTTAAGCATACACAGATGCAGGATACCTTCGGAGTTATAATGATAGCATTAGTAAATAATGAACCTAAGGTTTTAAATTTAAAGGAAATGCTTGTTCATTACTTAAATTTCCAAAAGGAAATAATAAGAAGAAGAACAAAATTTGAACTCGATAAAGCATTGGCAAGAGCTCATATTTTAGAGGGATTAAGAATTGCAATAGATCACATAGATGAAGTAATAAGTATAATCAGAGCTTCTAAAAACAGAGAGGAAGCAAGAAATAATCTTATTGCAAGGTTTGAGTTTTCAGAAATTCAAGCTCAGGCTATTGTAGATATGAGACTTGGAGCCCTTACTGGATTAGAAAGAGAAAGAATAGAAGAAGAGTATGCAAACCTAGTAAAAACTATAGCTCATTTAAAAGAAATACTTGAAAATGAACAATTAGTTTTAAATATTATAAAAGATGAGCTTACTGAAATTAAAACAAAATATAGTGATGAGAGAAGAACTGTGATTGAAAAGAGTGAAGGTGATATTAACATAGAAGACTTAATTCAAGAGCAGGAAGTAGTAGTTACTATGACTCATACTGGATATATAAAGAGAATATCTGCAGATACATATACAGCACAAAGAAGAGGTGGAAAGGGTATTCAAGCAATGACTACAAAGGAAGATGACTTTGTAGAGCATATATTTGTAACCAGTACGCATAATAACCTGCTTTTCTTCACTAATTTGGGCAGGGTTTATAAATTAAAAGCATATGAGCTTCCTGAGGCTGGAAGAACGGCTAAAGGAACAAATATAGTGAATATACTTCCACTAAATCCAAATGAGAAGGTTCAGGCTGTTATAGCATTATCAAATCTTGATGAAGATGGCTACTTGATAATGGCAACAAAAAATGGTTTGATAAAGAAAACTAAATTAAAGGAATATTCATCTATAAGAAAGAATGGATTAAATGCTATTAATTTAAGAGATGGTGATGAACTTATTCGTGTAAGACTTACAGATGGACAAAGTGAAATAATTGTATTTACTCAAAATGGTTATGCTATGAGGTTTGATGAAAGCAGTGTTAGACCATTAGGAAGAAATACTACGGGTGTAAAAGCAATAAACCTCAGAAATGGTGATATAGCTGTTAGTATGGATATAGTAACACTAGGTCAGTATGTTTTATCAGTTACAGAAAATGGATTTGGAAAGAGAACAGAGGAAACTGAGTTCCCTGCACATGGAAGAGCAGGAAAAGGTGTAATAGCATCTAAAATAACAGAAAAAACAGGAAATCTTGTAGGTGCTGGAATAATTAAAGATGGTGATGAAGTTATGCTTATAAACAGCAGCGGAGTAGCTATCAGAATAAATGCAAGTGATATATCTATAAGCGGAAGAAATGCTATGGGTGTAACTCTTATGAGGGGAAATGAAGAGGATAAAGTTGTAGCCATAGCAAAAATAGATTGCAATGAAGAAATAGATGACATTGAGGAAGAAATTGATATAGATTGCTATGAGGAAAATGACAGCATAGAAGAAATAGCTGATAGAGAAGATAAAGAATTAACAAATGAAGAAGATAAAGATGAATAAATTTTAACACAATAAAATTTAGCAATATAACTTAAAATGATTCAAAATATTTTTGAATCATTTTAAGTTATTTTTTTATGATAATATACTATAAAAATAATATACAACAAAAAAATATACATATACTTATCCAAGTGTATCAATATAAGAAATATATTAAATTATTAAGTAAATTAAAGTATTACTAATATAACTTAATTATATGAAGTATTAGATAAAAGGACATGTCGAAAAATATGATATTATAGAAAACGTTCCGCA
>JAUZPN010000046.1 GCA_030705885.1 Bacillota bacterium
ACCTCTGAAAATGTTCGTGATTTTGCAGCAGTTGCAAGTGATAAATTCCAGATAGTAAAAGCAAATATCGGGGGGACGGTTATTAAATCTTATGCTTTTGATAAAACTAAAGCGGAAAAGGTTTTAAATTATTCAGCTAAGGCAATCGAGACATTTAATAAGAGATTTGGAGAATATCCTTATAGCACCTGTTCTGTTGTTCAGACTGATCTGCAGGGCGGCATGGAATATCCTACAATGGTAATGATAATATCAGATTCCTATACAAATATAACTGCTAAAAATATAATGTCTGTGCTTATGTATCAGGGAGTTATTGGAGATCTTGAAGATGTAGTAGTTCATGAATTAGCACATCAATGGTGGTATGGATTGGTTGGAGATAATGAATATGATGAAGCATGGGTTGATGAACCTATAACTCAATTTTCAACTTTACTTTATTATAAGGATGTTTATGGTGATAAAAAATTTGAAAGTATGTATAATACATCAATAAAATATGAATATAATTTATCATCAGCTTCTATAAAAGATACATCATTTAAAAGACCACTTAATGAATTTACTGAAAGTGACTATGAAATATTAGTATACTGCAGAGCACCTATGCTTATAAAAGAACAGTATGATAAGCTTGGAGATGCTGGATTTAACGAGGCTTTTAGACAATGTTTTGAAAAATATAAATTTAAAGTTTTAAAAGGGAAGGATTTTCCTTTAAATATTAATTAAATAATTTAAATTAAAAATTTAGATGTTTTTATAATAAATTAATAGTATTATTATAAAAATGTCTAAAATTTTATAATAAATTAAGAAAATATTATAAAACGGTTTTAATTTAAATGATTTGTGTTAAAATATATTTGTTAGAAGAGGAGGTACGGGGGAAAATGAAAAAACTTCCTATAGATATTTGTAATTTCAAAGAATTAATTACAAAAGATTATTATTATGTTGATAAAAGTATGCTGATTAAAGAAATATTAGATGATAGTTCAAAAATTATTATGCTGCTTAGACCTAAGGGTTTTGGTAAAACTCTTAATATTAGTATGCTGAAATATTTCTTCCAAAAATCAAGAGATGATAATAAAAATCTTTTTGAAAATTTAAAAATAAGCAAATTTAAATCACTTATGGAGTTTTGCCAAGGGCAATATCCATTAATCTCAATAACATTTAAAAATTTAAATTATTCAAGTTTTGAAGAATGCAAAGAGGGATTAAAGCTCATTATAACTAATGAATTCCATAATCATTTGTATTTATTAAAATCTGATATTTTAAGTGATGAAGAGAAGCAAAAATATGAAAACGTTTTATATGGCAATGCTGAGGATGAAGTTTATATGAAAGCCATTAAAACTTTAAGCAGATACTTAGACAGATATCATGAGCAGAAAATAATAATATTATTTGATGAATGTGATATACCAATACAAAGCGGATTTATGAATGAATATGGTGATAGTATTACTGAATTCATGAGAGAGTTCATAAGTACTTCTTTGAAAGATAATAGGCATATTTTTAAGGCAGTACTTTCAGGAATGTTTAGAATTAGTAAATCAGACATATTTTCAGAGATTGACAATATTAAGGTTAATTCTGTAATTAATCAAAAATATAATAATTCTTTTGGATTTTTAGAAGAAGAAATAGAACAAATGCTTAAGTATTATAATATTGAAGGTGCGATGGATGAAGTAAGAGAATGGTATAATCTATACACTTTTGGAGACAGTGATATATACAACTGCTGGACAATACTAAATTATATTAAAAATTATAAAAAAGGATTTAAGTGTTACTTTAAAACCAGCTGTAATGATGATTTTATTAAGAATATTTTAACAAAGGGTGATTCCTGTATTAAAGAAGAAATGGAAACACTGCTAAGTGGAAAAGGTGTAACGAAAGTCATAAATGACGAAATAGAACTATATGAAAATTATAATAGCACAGAAAATATATGGAAATACCTTTTGTTTAATGGATACTTAAAGGTAGTACGTCAAACAACAATGGATGAACAGATTTATTGTGATTTGCAAATACCAAACTTAGCAGTAAAAAATGTATATAAAGAAATAATAACAAGCTGGTTTGATGAAAGTATAGGCAGTGTAAAATTTAGTATTATGATTGATTCTATAGTAGATGGAGACATAGAAACACTTAAAGAAATATTTGAAGAGTTTGTAATAAAAGGTACTGATTACTTTGATACAGATGAATTAGATGGAGAAAAAGTTTATCATGCTTTTGTTTTAGGAATTCTTATAGCATTAGGCGATGATTATGAGGTAAAATCTGATATTGAAAGCTGCTCTGGTGGATATGATGTTATGGTTATACCAAAAGATATAAACAAAAAAGGATTAATATTTGAATTTAATACAGTCAACATGTATCAAAAAGAAAATTTGGAGAAACTTGCAGAGAAGTCACTCCGTCAAATTAAAATTAATAATTACAGACAGGAATTCTTAGACAGGGGTATTAATGACATAACAGAAATAGGAGTTGCCCTTGGTGGAAAGAAAATCTTGATGAAGATGAGCTAAAACAATCTAACCTTATGAAATTTATCATTTTAAATGTGAAAAACAATTAGTGTTGCTGCATAATTTTAATTCTGCAGCATGCATATGGATAAGATTTGAACCAATGCTAGAATGGTAGTAATAGTAAAAACTGTTACTACCATTTGCATTTTCACTACAGTTTAAGTCATTATAACAATTTATAAATAACCTTCATAAAATGAAGGTTATTTTGTTTAAAATAGTAAGCATAATTGGAAAATTAGTACATGAATATGTTATAATAACAGGAGTAAATGCAGAATTATGGCAGGAAAGTCTCATAGATTTATTTAGAACTGCAGTAATATAAATAAATTAAAATCTAAGGTAATTTATATTATTAAGTGAGAAAGGATTATGAAATATGAATCAAATAATCAAGGTTATATAAGTGGTAATGCAAAGTATAGGAGATGGAATTTATGTTATCTGAATTACAGTAATCCAGAAATCCGAATAATTGTTTTATCAGAAAGAAAGTATATTGGAGAAGATGTCAAGGATGGAGATAGTTACATTGTAGGCATATATTTAGAAGAATACAGCACAAATAGAGGATTAAAGGTTGGTGATGAACTGGCAAAGGCATTACAACTTTATGGTAAACCTGATAGTTTTGAAAAGGATTCAAATAACGATGGAGGACTGTACTTTCTAAGATATTAAAGATAATATTAAAAGCTAAATTTTTAACTAAAATCTTGGTTCGTTTAGAATTATCTATGGGCTTGAGGAGGTAAATCTATGAAATATAAAGAATTCGACAAATTAATAACTGCAATGTCCAAAGAGAATGATTCAGATGACTATTGGTATGATGTTGGGGTAAATGATGCAGCGGATTTGTTGAAAAAATTTTCTGAAGATGATTGGGAACTGCTTGAAAATAATATAATGGATAAGTTGATAAAGTGGCAAAAAAGAGTAGTATATTGCTTTGAAGGAGAAAATAATGCAAGAGAAATTAATATAATATTATCGCTTATTGAAACAATGGACAAAGAGTTATTTGAAATATGCATTGATTCTTTAAGATTTTTAATTAATGATAATAATAAAGGTTACATAATAAATAACAATGAACTTATGAAGAAATTGAGGAAAGTATCATTAATTGATAATATATCAGGTATGATATGTAGAGATTTTCTTAATAAATTATAATAGAGATGATAATATTATGGGATGAGCATCGAATGTATATAAATGTGCTTTTTCAATTGGTAAAAAATAAAAGGTAGGTGGTATTAGTGAAAAGTTTAGTTGAAACAATTCAAATGTTAAAAAATGTTCCTAATAGTATTTATTTTGACTTAAAATACAAATTTAACTATCATTCGAATAAAATAGAAGGCAGTACATTTTCATTAGAAAATATATTAAATCTTATGCAATATGATAAAGTAGATGGAAATCATAGTTTTGATGATGTAATGGAAACTAAAAATTCTTTAGAACTATTTGACTTTGTAATTGATACACTTGGAGAAAAAATAAGCAAAACTTTATTGTTTGAATTTCATTCTATTTTGAAAAAAAATACTAAAGATGATCAGTATGGATTTAAAGGCTGCTATAAAAAGATACCAAATATGATTTTAGGGACTAATACAAAAGTGGCACAGCCATATGAAGTTGAAGCATTAATAGATAATATTATAAAATTGTATTATGATTTAAATTTAGTCACTATAAGAGATATAGCAGAATTTCATATAAAATTTGAAATAATACATCCATTTCAAGATGGAAACGGCAGGATAGGTAGATTTATAATATTGAAGCAATGTATAGAAAATTCTATAGATCCGATACTTATAACAGAAGATAATATTTTTGAATATAGAAAATCAATTAACAGTATAGATGATTTAAGTAGTTTTTTTGAGAAATGTGAAAGATATAAAATAAGTGGTTTGTGATATTTGGTATGAAAACACTAAATTTATTGTAAGTCAAAATAATATCTTATAATTCAAACACAAAGAAAATGATTAAGTGTTTGAATTATAAGAAATAGAAGTAAGTATAAAATATGTAATAATTCCTATAAAATATATATGATTACTTGAACTAAATTATGTAATATAGTATAATATAGTAAATGTTATTTTTGGGGGTTATTATATGAAAAAAAATTTGATATTTTATTTTACATACATAGTATTGCTGCTAATATTTATATTTTATAGCAATCACTTTTTAATGAATATAAAACATGATTATTCTAAATTATCATTTTATCTAGAAATATTTTCACCAATAGTATTAAATATTTTATTAGGTATATTTATAGGTATACTTAGATTATATGAAGAGTTCCAAAAGAAGGGAAAGTGGTCAATAAACTTCATTAAAATCATATTTGTTACGTTACCTTGTTTGTATTGTATTATAAACTTACTAGCTTTTGATTTTGGTATAAAAATACTTAAATTCTTAGAATGTGAATCTCTATTTTTTTCATTAACTTTACATCATTTTGCGCTTGATTCTATAAATATATTACTAGGTTACTCAATAATAACATCATTATATAAAAGGGAATGTAATTAAATCAAGATATGCAATTCCATGTATTTCTTAATTATTGAGAGTTTAAATCATTAATATTAATAAAATATAATAATCTCTTAAGTAAAAACACCTTCTATTAATAGTAAGGTGTTTTTTAAATTTTCTTAACAAGATATATATATAGGTTAAAGAAGGTTATGTAAATGTAACTTAATGCTAATACGTACGTAATACAAGTAAGGTATCATAATAATCGACATAGTAGGAAGTGCTAGTGCTTTAAGGGTTAATTTATTGTAATTTAGTTGAGTATGAATTTGATTTTTAAGGCAGCAGTATCATGACTATGAATAAAAGGAGGCTACAAATTTAAAAAAGGGGAGATTAATAGTGAAAAAATGTTTTATTAAGAGTAAAAAAGCTGTAAGTATGATGCTTTCATTTTTGTTTTTATTTAGCAGCATACTTAGTTCATCTAAAGTTTATGCATTAGAAAATAGTTCAGTGGATAGTAAGGTAACTTTTGGAGTAATATCGGATACACATGTAACTCCGAACAAGACAACTGAAAAAAACAGATTGGCTCAGGCTTTTCAGCTTATTGGAAGTCAGAATGCTGATGCTGCTGTAGTGGTTGGAGATTTAACTGACAGTGGTTCAAAATCGGAGTATGATACTTGGAATTCCATAATGAAAGCTAATAAAGGAAATGTGCAGCTTATAGCCTCGATGGGTAATCATGAAGGAGATTCTGCAGATTTATTTACAGAAGCTACAGGTGATAAGCCTAATGCTAACTATGTTATAAAAGGATATCATTTTATCACTTTAAGTCCTGGTTCTGGAAGTTTTGATGCTGCGACTGGAAAAGGTTCTTCTCAGGGTGGTTCTGATTATACTTACGTTGTGGATTGGTTAAAGCAGCAGCTGGATGCAGCAGTAAAAGAAGATCCTAAAAAGCCTATATTTGTGTTTTTTCATCATCCACTTAAAAATACTTTTTATGTATCTGATGAATGGTATGGAAGTGGTCTTGCTACAGGAAAAGATGAAAGCTTTAAATCAGTATTTACTGGATACCCTCAAATAGTTACTTTTTCTGGACATATTCATTCACCAAACAATAATCCAAAAAGTATTTGGCAGGATGGCGGTTTTACAGCAGTTAATACTGTTACCACATCTTATTTAGAAATGGAATCAGGTATGGTTAATGGAACAATTCCAGCAGATGCTCATGATGTGGCTCAAGGAATGATTATTGAAGCAGAAGAAAGTAAGGTAACAATTCGTAACTATGATATGATTTCAAATCAATTTATACCTCAAACTTGGGTATTTGATGTAAGCAAGCCTTCAGAATTTCCATACACAAAAGCAAGAGATGCAGTTGCAAAAGCACCTGTTTTCCCTCAAAATGCTGCAGTTCGTGTAAGTAATATTAATGATACTGGAGTAAAATTAAATTTTGATCAAGCTGTTATGGAAAGTAATAATATTGGTGATATTGTACATTCATATAGATATGATATTGTGAATAAGAAAACAGGAAATGTGGATAAGACTTTTAAAAATTGGTCTGAATATTATAGATTACCAATGCCAGATGTAATTGATCAGGATGTTACTGGACTTGTTCCTGGTGTTGAATATCAGGCTAGAATTTATGCTATTGATGCATATGGCAAAGTTAGTGATAAATATATAAGCTCAGATTTTAAGACTACTGGATCAGTACCTGTAGATGTTAATGATCTTGGTTATGATGATTTTGCTAAACCTATTCCTGATGCAGATTTGCTAAATGTGGACTTTTCAAATGGTACTGTAAGTGATACATCTCCAGCTAATCATGTATTTACTACTGAAGAAGGTGCCAAGATAGTAATGGACAATACTTTAGGGAAAAATGCTGCTATTTTTACAGGTAAAACATCAGAAGCTTATAAAACACCTTGGACTTCTGATCAATATTCAAAAATAAATGATGGATTTACTATTGAAAGTGTATTTAAAGTAAATTCCTTTGATGATTATGTAGATTTTTTTGGCAATATGCAGAGTGCAGGTATTGGCTTTGAGCTCAGTAAGGGATCTTCGGATGGAAAAGCAAATCTTGAGCTTTGGGTGAATATTAATGGATATAAGGTTCCGAAAGCTGAAAATGTTATTGAAATTGGTAAATGGTATCATGCTGTTGGAGTTTATGATGGTAAGGAAATTGGCTTGTATCTAAATGGAAGTAAAGTTGCGTCTTTGCCTGCATCTGGAACTGTAACAACACCAGCATCTCCATCGCAAAGTTATGTTATTGGTGGAGATATTAGTTCTAATGGCGGAATTGAGGCTCCATTTAATGGTTCTATTGCATTAGCACGTATGTATAGTGAACCGCTTTCCTATATTGATATATATAGGTTAGCTAATCGTGAATTATCTTCAAATGATAATAAAAAACCAATAATAAAAGTAGCATCACAAGTCATCAAAGATGGTATGGCTGGTAAAAAAATAGTATTACCAAGCTTTACAGCAGTTGATAATAGCGGAGTAGTAAGCAAAAAACTCCAAGTATCAGATGGATCTGGAAACAGCATACAAGTATTAGACGAGCCTAATAATACAGGTTATTCTTTCGTTCCACCTTCAAAAGGTGTATATAATATAAACTATACAGCAACAGATAAAGCTGGCAATATTACCAGTGAATCTTATAGTGTAGATGTAGCAGCTGATGTTGTAGGAATGATTGATGCATTACCAGCATCAGTACAATTAAGTGATAAAACTGCAGTAGAAAATGTACGTAATGAATATAATAAGCTTAATGATAACCAAAAACAATTAGTAACCAATTATGCAAAGCTTGTAGCAGATGAAGACAAAATAGCTCAATTACAAAAAACAACCACAGGTGATGTTAATGTTAAGCCAGCAGTTGTAGATAATAATAGTTCAGCAAATACAGTAAAAGCAGTAACAGGAAACCTCCCTAAAACTGGTTCAATGTTTGATTTTTCAGTAATTACTGCAATAGGTGCATTGCTAATAGCTATTGGAACAGCCTTTATTGTAACAAATAAAAAAACTAAGATAAGCTCAGTTAAAAGATGAAAAATAAATACCCCTAGGATATAAAATTAAATAATACTAAAAAATTAGAAAGAACCCCCAAAAATGAGGGTTCTTTTTGTTAACTCTTATTTGCATATTATCAAAAAATACTATAAAATATTGATAAATAATTAAATATTAAATTTCCTTTTTAGAAATTTAGTGAAACTTTATAATCAAAATAGTATAAATTAATTAATAGAGAAGATTAAGGTTTAAGTTTTTTGTTTCATACTAAAACTTTGAGGATGAGGGTAAAATAATATAAAAAAGGAGAAATTTAAAATGCCGAATTACACAAAGGAAGGTATTATTAACCTAGTAAAGGAAAATGAAGTGAAATTTATAAGACTTCAATTTACAGATATTTTTGGAACGTTAAAAAATGTAGCAATAACTGACAGGCAGCTTGAAAAAGCACTAAATAATGAATGTATGTTTGATGGGGCTTGCATTAATGGTTTTAATGAAATTGAAGAATTAGATATGAATTTAAGGCCAAATTTAGACAGCTTTGTAATTTTTCCTTGGAGGCCGCAGCAAGGAAAGGTTTCAAGATTAATTTGTGATATTTACAGACCAGAAGGAATACCATTTGAGGGAGATTCTAGGTATGTATTGAAAAAAGCTTTAGATGAATCTGCTGAACTTGGATATACTATGAATGTGGGGCCCGAGTGCGAGTTTTTCTTGTTTAAAACTGATGAAAACGGTCATGCAACTACAATAACTCAAGATAAAGCTGGGTATTTTGATTTAGCACCTATAGATTTAGGAGAAAATGCAAGACGTGATATGACGCTTGCTTTAGAAGATATGGGATTTGAAGTTGAAGCTTCCCATCATGAAGCTGCCATAGGTCAAAATGAAATTGACTTTAAATGTGAGGATGCATTAACTACAGCAGATAGAATTATGACTTTTAAATTAGTTGTTAAATCCATAGCACAAAGACATGGTTTATATGCTTCATTTATGCCAAAACCTATTTTTGGAATAGATGGTTCAGGAATGCACATTAATATTTCATTATTTAAAGATGGAAAAAATGTTTTTGCTCTTGATAAAGATCCAAATGAATTAAGTCCTATAGCATATAATTTTATTGCAGGATTATTAAAAAATATTAAAGGTATTGCAGCTATAACAAATCCTCTGGTTAACTCATATAAAAGATTAGTATCAGGCTATGAAGCACCAACTTATTTAACTTGGTCTCATAAAAACAGAAATTCATTAATAAGGGTACCAGCTAATAGAGGAAAAGAAACAAGGTTGGAATTAAGATGTGCAGATCTAACTGCTAATCCATATTTAGTATTGGCATGTGTGCTTAAGGCTGGTTTGGAAGGCATAAAAGAAAACCTTCAGCCGCCAGCTCAATCAGAAGCTGATGTTTTTAAGATGACTGAAGAAGAAAGGAAAGCTTATGGAATTGATAATTTACCTAATAATTTATATGAAGCTGTTAATTTTATGAAAGAAAGCATATTAGCTAAAAAAACTTTAGGAGAGCACATATTTAAGAGTTATGTTGAAGCAAAAGCTGCTGAATGGGATGACTACAGAATTCATGTGCATGATTGGGAAATAAATAACTACCTTAATAGATATTAACTAGTATTTTTATTGAGCACATTTTTTAATTTAAGGTGGCGATTTTAATGGCTCAGCAGAGAAAAATTATTATAGCTTTAAATAATATTGAAACAGCAAATAAAATAAAAGGTTTATTGCTGCAGGAGAACTATAATGTTATAGCAATTTGCAATTCAGGAAATGAATTAATTAGATTAGCCATGCAGTATTCACCAGATTTGGTATTAGTTGAATATAAATACAAGGATATGAGTTTATTAGATATCTATGAAACATTATCAGATATAACTAGCTTTTTAGCTATTGTTAATGAGCCATATAAATCATATATAGAAGAAGATACTGATATATATTGCATTGGTACTAAAATTTCTAATATGATTTTAACTAATGCTATTAGTTTAATATTTCAAAGTAAAAGAAGAATTGAAAAATTAAGAGGTCAGGTTGAAAAGTTAGAACATTCATTGGAAGATAGAAAGCTTATAGAAAAGGCTAAGGGAAAGCTTATGCAGACTTCAGGAATTACAGAGAATGAAGCATATAGATATATGCAGAAAATAAGTATGGATTCTGGCAAAAGAATGAAAGATATTGCTATTTTAATATTGAATGAAATAGAGTGGTGATAATAATGTCAGTTACAGTAGGAAAATTATTTGGAAATGGAACAATTTTATATGAAATGAGATTAATAGCAGGCAGGAAGGGACTGAATAATTTAGTAGAGTGGGTTCATATTATTGAAGATGATGATGTAAGTAAATTTCTTCATGGAAATGAAGTTGTATTTACTGCAGGTATCCTTAATAAGTATGATGGATGGCTGCTGGAATTTACAAAAAAGCTATATGGTGTAGGTACAAGTGCTTTTGTCGTAAATATCGGACCATATACAAAATCAGTTTCTGATGATGTTATAGATTATTGTAATTCTGTTAACATGCCTCTTTATACAATTCCTTGGAAAACAAGGATGGTAGATATAACAAGGGATATATGTTCTAGGATTATTAAAAAAGAAGATGTTGAAATCAGTATTGCATCAACTATTAAAAATATTATTTTTAAAATAGGTGATCTTGAAACACTTAGTTCTCAGATGGAAAGGTATGGATATGTGAAAGACAGTAAATTTTGTTTTGTTGCTATGTGTTTTCAAAACAAAAATGATAATCAGGAAGTTTTAAATATTAATAAAATAAAGATGTATTCTGAGAGGATTGCTAGAAGTATCAATGAATTATGTATATTTTTCCCATACAATGAATGCTGGATATTAGTTCTTGTAAATTATGGTGACTATGATATAAACAATTTTGTAAATACTTTTTTAAAGAATTGGAATGAAGCTTCATGGAATGTCCATATGGGAGTAAGTGAAAATAAATCTGGAATTAATATGCAGGCTGAAAATTTTAATAATGCATATACAGCCATGACTATGTCAAGAAAAAAGAATCAAGAAGTAGTTTTTTATGATAAACTTGATATATATAAATTAATATTAAATATAAAAGATCAGGAAGTATTAAAGAATTATTATGAGGATGCATTAGGAAAAATAGAGAGATATGATAAAGAAAATAATACAGACTTAATGGATTTTTTGTATATGTATTTAAAAAACAATGGGAGTCCTCAGCTTGTGGCTGAAAAACAATATGTGCATAGAAATACAGTTAATAATCAGCTTAAAAAGATTGAAAAAATTACAGGATACAACCTGCTTAATTTGGATGAGAAGTTAAGATTTTATCTATGCTTTTTTATAAAAGATACATGGTAAATGTGCAACTGCACAAAAAAAGTTGGTCGCTTATTCATTGCAAAGTATAATGGCATGAGTATATAATGTAAACATATTAAAAAGCAACGGAGCTTATTAAATAGATAAGTTCCGTTGCTTTTTTTGTTATTATTTTGGATATCACCTTTGGTGTATTGCATTTAATTATAAAAGGAGTGTTTAATATGAACAGTGAAGAAATAAAAAATACATTAAAAAAGTATAATTTGCAATCTTGGAGTAAACAAAGGAATATAAATCCTATTCCAATAGAAAAAGCAGATGGAATTTATTTTTGGGATTATGATGGAAATCGTTATTCAGATATGTCATCCCAGCTTGTTAATATGAACCTTGGTTTTGGAAATAAAGCTATTGGAGATGCAATTAAAGAGCAAGTTGATAAATTTTGTTTTGTAGGTCCATCCTTTGGAGCTGAATCTCGTGCAAAGCTGGCAAAGAAGATAATTGAATTAATGCCTGATAATATGGGTAAAGTATTCTTTACAAATGCTGGAGCGGAATCAAATGAAAATGCAGTGAAAATTGCAAGAATGTTTACTGGTAAATCAAAAATATTCAGTCGCTACAGAAGTTATCATGGATCTTCATTTGGTGCAGGTAATCTTACAGGAGAACCTAGAAGATATGCTTTAGAGCCAGGAATTCCAGGATTTATTAAATTCTTTGATCCTTATATTTATAGAGAAGTAATAGAGTTTAAATCTGAAGAAGATGCATCAAAATATTATTTATCCAAGCTTAGAGAACAAATTATGTATGAAGGGTCAGATAGTGTTGCAGCAATTGTACTTGAAACCATTACTGGTTCTAATGGAGTTATTATTCCACCAAAAGGATATCTTCCTGGAGTAAGAAAATTATGTGATGAATTTAATATTCTAATGATATGCGATGAAGTTATGGCTGGCTGGGGCAGAACTGGTAAAATGTTCTCTTTTGAAAATTTTGATGTAAAACCAGACATTGTTACTTTTGCAAAAGGTGTTACTTGTGGATATGTTCAGCTTGGTGGTGTAGCAGTAAGTAAAGAAATTGCAGATTATTTTGATGATAATTTATTATCCTGCGGTTTAACATATAGTGGACATCCTTTAGCTTGTGCAGCAGGAGTTGCCTGTGTTAATTATTATGAAGAAGCTGGTATTTTAGATAATGTAAACAAAGTAGGCAAGGTTCTTGGTGAAAAGTTAGAAGAAATGAAAGTTTCTCATCCTTGTGTGGGAGATGTAAGATATATTGGATTATTTTCAGCAGTAGAACTGGTAAAGGATAAAGAAACAAAAGAACCATTAGTATCATATGGAAAAGACCCTGACGGAATTATGGGAAAGATTATTGGTAAGTTAAAAGAAAGAAAATTTATGACTTATTCACATGAAAATATGATACTTGTTGCACCTCCATTAATTATTACAGAAGAACAGTTAAAAGAAGAACTTGTTAAGCTGGATGAAGTGCTTGGAATTGTAGATAAAGAATTTATCTAAGGAGAGGTGTAATTAGATGGCATATGAATTTAGTTTACCAAGACATACATTTATTGGGGATAATGCATTAGAAGATAGTGGAAAAGTAATTAAGACTTTTGGGAAAAAAGCATTAATAGTATCAGGAAAGATTGTAACTAAAGTAGGTACAGTTGGAGTTCTGACAGATTTGTTAATCAAATGGGGAATATGTTTTGAAATATTTAATGAAATTACTGGTGAACCAACAGATGAAATGATAAAAAAAGGAGTACAAGTTTATAAAAATGCAGAATGTGATTTCTGCATTGCCATAGGTGGAGGAAGTCCTTTAGATAGTGGAAAGGCAATTGCAGCTATGACGAAGCTTGAAGGAGAAATATCAGATTATATGGGAAAGGAAATCAAAGGTGATTTTCCACCATTAGTCTTAATTCCAACAACTGCAGGCACAGGCTCAGAAGCTACAAAATTCACTGTTATTACTGATTTGAAAAAGAATATTAAAATGCTTTTAAAGGGAGATGCTTTATTACCAGATTTAGCTGTTATTGATTCTAAATTTTCAATAACAGCACCTAAAAGTGTTACTGCAGCAACAGGTATGGATGCACTGACTCATGCAGTTGAAGCTTATACATCAAAAAAAGCAAACCCATTAACAGATATTTTTGCTATATCAGCTATTAAAAGAATTTTTAAGTATCTTCCTATAGCTTATAAAAATGGTGAAGATGAAAGGGCAAGAAGTGAAATGTCTTTAGCTGCATATGAAGCAGGAGTATGCATAAATAATTCATCTGTAACAATAGTACATGGAATGAGCAGACCTATAGGAGCTATATTTCATGTAGCTCATGGAATTTCAAATGCTATGCTTATAAAGGAATGTTTATCTTATGTTTTGGATGGAAGTTATGAAAGGTTTGGAGCAATTGGAAGAGAAATTAATCAATTGGACGATAAAATAAGTGATAAAGAAGCAGCAGAATCCTTTTTAGATAGACTTACAGAGCTTTGCAATATATGTGAAATTCCTACATTAAAAGAATATGGAATTAAAAAAGAAGACTTTAATAAAGTAGTTGATAAAATGGCTCAGGATGCTATGGACAGCGGAAGCCCTTCAAATACTATAAAGAGTGTTACGAAGCAGGATTTGTTGAATATCTATTTTAAGTTGTGGGACTAAAGGTAATGGATAGTTGACAGTATAAAAAGGAGGTTAAGTAAATGAGTACAGAATTTCAAGAAAAGGATTCAAAGCCTATAGAAGAAAAAGTTGAAATTAAAATAGAAAATGTTAGCATGGTTTACCAAGATAAAAATGTTAACAAGCCAGTTACAGCATTAAAAGATGTTAACTTAAAAATCAAAGAAGGTGAATTTATTTCATTATTAGGTCCTTCTGGCTGTGGAAAGACTACTCTTCTCAGAATTATAGCAGATTTGCTGCAGCCATCGTCAGGAAAAGTAACGGTACGTGGTCAGTCTCCAAGAGATATAAGACTTCAAAAAAAATACGGTATTGTATTTCAGAATCCTGTTTTGTATGACTGGAGAACCGTACGAAGAAATGTTTGTATGCCTATGGAGTTAATGGGAATGCAGAAACGTGATCGTACTGCAAGAGTCACAGAAATGCTTGATTTAGTAGGACTTAATGAATTTGGAAAGCATTATCCATATGAACTTAGTGGAGGTATGCAGCAAAGAGTTGGTATTGCAAGAGCTTTAGCAATTAAACCAGAAATTCTTCTTATGGATGAGCCGTTTTCAGCATTAGATGAGTTTACAAGAGAAAAACTTAATGTGGATCTTCTCAATATTTGGAATAAAACTAACAAAACAATAGTGTTTGTAACTCATAATATTTCAGAAGCGGTTTTTTTATCAGATAGGGTAGTTGTCCTTTCACCACACCCTGGACGTGTTTCAGCAGTAATTGATATTGATATACCAAGGCCAAGAAACATGGAATCAAAGCAGACTCAGAAGTTTTATGATTACATTACAACAATTAGAAATAGCTTTGAAGGGGTGTGAGGATAATGATAAGTAAGAAAGAAAAATATAAGATTGATTTGGTATGGTCAGCAGTTATTATTATTCTTTGGGAACTAGTTTCCTTCTTACTTGATAAGGTTGCTCATGATCCAATGGCTTCAATAAAACTGCCGTATCCTCATGTTATTGTAATATCCATTATACAAAATTTCACAGAATTAATAGGTGCAGCAGGACTTACATTTTCAAGAGCTGTTATTGGTTTTGCTATTGGTACTGCAATTGGTTTTATTTTAGCTGTTATTATGAGTTTATCTAAAATTGCAGAAAAAATTGCACTTCCGTACTTAATTATTTCTCAAATGATACCAGTTTTAGGATTGGCACCAATTATTTTTACACTTGTAAGAGATATGAATGCATCAAGAATAGTTATTGCAGCATATATCACCTTTTTCCCTGTTTCTATAAATATGCTCAGCGGATTAAATAGTGTTGAAAATGACAAAAAAGAATTGTTATATTCTTATGCAGCAAAGAAAAAAAGCATATATGCAAAATTAATGATTCCATATAGCCTGCCTCATTTATTTGCAGGACTGAAAATAGCTGCACCTATGTCTATTACAGCATCAATTTTAGTTGATATGCTTGGTTCTAGTGGAGGAATTGGAGTAAAGCTTTTATATTCATTATATTCTGGAACAAAAAATTTGTTTTGGGCATCAGTTGTAATAAGTGCACTTATGGGAATAATAAGTTACTTTATTGTTATTTTGTTTGAAAAGATATGCATTCCGTGGAAGAAACAGATAATATAACGGGAAGGAGGTATAATTTATGATAGAAAAAACAAAAAATGTATTGTGGCCTCTATTTTTTGGATTACTGTTTATTGTTATATGGCAATTAGGTTTAATACATGCAGCATTAGGTTTTAAGCTATTTCAACTGCCACTACCCTCTCAAATTGTAAATACTCTATGCAAAAATCTTCCAAAGGTTTTAAAAGATACAGCAGCTACTGTTTCAGGAGCGTTGACTGGACTTGTCATAGGAAGTGCTATAGGATTTTTGGTTGCTGTAATAGCAACATTATTTCCTAAATGGGGACGTACAGGATTAAGTATTGTAGCAGCTTTTAATGCTATTCCTATTGTTGCTTTATCTCCTATTATGAATCGTTGGTTTTCTAATGGTTTTGGTCAAAAAGTAGGAGTTGTATCAGTTGTATGTATGGCAGCAATGTCAATAAACTCATATAGAGGGCTGAATGATTTAAAGCCTTTTGCAAAAGATTTATTAGAGTCTTATGCAGCAACACAGAAAACTATATTTTTTAAGCTTCGTTTACCAAATTGTCTGCCAAGTATGCTGACAGCATTAAAAATTAATATAACTGCAGCAATAATGGCAGCTATGATAAGTGAATACTTTGCAGCATCTACAGTTGGAATTGGTTTTCAGATTAAAGATAACTTAAGAAAAGGAATGATGTCAATGGGGTGGTCTTATATAGTTATTGCATCTTTGGTTGGAATTATTCTTTATCTTATTATTTTACTGGTAGAACGAAGAACCATAAAATGGCATGCTTCACAAAGATAAATTATATTAATTAAGGGAGGAATTTAAAATGAAAAAAAAGGTTTTGGCATTATTTTTAGGTGCATTAATGGTTATTGGAACATTAACAGGGTGTGGCAGCAGTTCAAGCAATAATTCATCTGGCACATCAGATTCAAAAGCAAAAAGTGATGGTAAATTACAAACAGTAACATTACAACTAAAATGGCTTCCTCAATCACAGTTTATGGGATATTATGTTGCAGAAAATAAAGGATACTATAAAGATGAAGGAATTGATATCAAGATTCTTCCAGGTGGAAGTGATATTATTCCTGAGCAAAATGTTTATAATGGTGTAGCAAATATAGGAGTTACATGGGTATCAAGTTTAATGACTTATCAAACTCAAGGTTATGAATTGCAAGAAATTGCACAAGTATTTCAGAAATCTGGTATGCTGCTTGTTTCAAAAAAATCTACAGGTATAAATTCACCTAAAGATTTAAAGGGCAAAAAGGTTGGCAACTGGTTTGGAGGCAATGAATATGAAATTCTTGCTTTATTAGCAAAATACAACCTAGATAAAAATAAAGATTTAAAACTTGTACAACAGGATTATACAATGAATCAGATAAAGGAAGGTTCCATTGATGCCGCTTCAGCAATGACTTATAACGAGCTTGGTTTATTATTAGAGGGTGGTCTTTCAAAAGATGATTTGAATATAATTGACATGAATGATGAAGGTGTTGCAATGATGGAGGATTGTCTATTTGTAAATTCTAAATGGGCATCTCAAAATAAAGATTTAGTAGCTCGATTCATGAAGGCTTCAATTAAAGGATGGCAGGATGCTTGTAAAGACCCAGAAGCAGCTGGAAAAATTGTTTTTGAAAAAGATAAATCAGTATCACTAGATCATCAGGTTTATATGGCTAAAGAAGTTGCAAAATTAGTTACTCCATCAGGTTTTGATACTACAAAAATTGGTCAGATTGATATGAAAGCTATACAGCAGACAGCAGACTTCTTAAAGCTTTATAACAAAGACTTAGCAAAAACTCCAGTAGTAGATAATACAACATTTAATTCTGATTATTGGAAGAGTGCCACTAAGTAATTTAAGGTTTGCAATTTGATTATTAGGTATAGTTGAGGGTGGAGAGTAAATATGTTTTTTTCTGCGCAGCAATTGCAGAAAAACCATCAATTAATTTTTCTCCACTTTTCATTTGAAAGAGATGTGTTTTTATTTAGATTATAAAAATACTTTAACTATACTTTCCTTGTCACATTTAGTTCCACTTAATTTATAAATGATAGCGAAGAGAAGCTTCTTTTAGAAATTTAGTGGAACTTTGTGACCAAGGATAGTATATAAATTTTAAACATTAAAGAAAGGAGAATATTTATGGATTTAATAATAAAGAATGGAACAATTATATCACCATCAGAATCTTATGTAGCAGATATTGCTGTAAAAGATGGCAAAATAGCAGCTATTGGGACAGGCTTTCAAGAAGAAGGAGCTGATGTTGTAGATGCTAATGGAATGTTAGTATTGCCAGGAGCTATTGATGCTCATACTCATCTAGCAATGCCATTTGGAGGAACAGTTTCTGCAGATGGATATCTTGCAGGTACAAGAGCTGCTGCCTGCGGTGGTGTTACAACAGTTTTTGATTACCCAATGCAGAGAAAAGGAAATGGTATAATTCAAACTGTTGAAGCAAGAAAGGAAATGTGTGATCCAGAAGCCTGTGTAGATTATGCATTTCACTGCTGCATAACTGACTTAAATGAGGGAGCAATTTTAGATGAATTTGAAGCAGCTGTTGATTATGGTGTTACAAGCTTTAAATGCTTCTTAGTATACAAAAAAGAAGGTATGATGGTAGACGATGCGACTTTAGTAAAGATCATGTTAAAGGCAAAAGAAACAGGTGCTGTAACAAATATTCATGCAGAGAATCCGGATTTAATTGACTTAAATATTGCACAATTTTTAAAAGAAGGAAAAACTTCAGCTTGGTATCATTATTTAAGCAGACCAGAATATGTAGAAGCAGAAGCAGATAAAAGAGCAGTGCATATAGCTAAATCAATAGAAGCACCACTATATATTGTGCATATGGCAGATAAAGAAGGACTAGAAACTGCCGCTTCTGCAAAAATGGAAGGACATGAAATTTATATAGAAACATGTCCACAGTATTTAGAATTTACTTGCGATGTATATAAGAGAGAAGATGGAAGAAATTTTGTATGTTCACCTCCTATGAAGGGACAGGAAAGTCAAGATGCTCTTTGGAAAGCTATCAAAACAGGTGTTATTGATACTATTGCTACAGATCACTGTCCATTCCAAAGCTATGAAAAGGATTTGGGAAAGGATAACTTTACAAAGATACCAAATGGATGTGCAGGAGTTGAAAACTTATATCCTTATATGCTTTCAGCAGCAAACACTGGCAAATTAAGCTTTAACAGAGTAGTTGAATTATGCTCATCTAATCCTGCTAAAAT
>JAUZPN010000047.1 GCA_030705885.1 Bacillota bacterium
ACTCTTTACATGTTCATCATCTAGTGAATAATAAACTGATTTTCCGTCTTTTCTGTATTTTACAAGTCTTGCTTGTTTTAATACCCTTAATTGATGTGAAATAGCTGATTGAGTCATTCCAAGCAATGATGATATATCACACACGCACATCTCAGCTTGAAGCAATGCACATAGTATTTTAATTCTAGTTGAATCTCCAAGCACCTTAAATAAATCTGCTAAATCATAAAGTATTTCATCTTGAGGTATATGTTCTTTTACCTTATTTACTACATCTTCGTGAATAATCTGGCAGCTGCAATTTTCTATATTTTTTATATCTTCCATAATATCATTCCTTTTCGTTTAAACATATGAATAATTGTTCATATGTTCATTATATATAAAACATCTATACTTTGTCAATAGTATATGATAATTAAAAAAATAATCTCCTATTACCTTAAATACAGGTAATAGGAGATTGGTATAAATTAAAAAGTAAACTATTTTGTGCAAATCAAAAATCCATTTTCTTAAATTTTAGTGGAATTTTTCCGCAGCACAGCGTAGGAAAATCCTCCATAACTCTCAACTTCTAATTGTCAATTGTTTCATATTCGACGTACTTTCTCCCAAGTACCACCACCGTAAACTTCTTAAGTATCCTATCACCTATCACATTATGTTCCTTCATGTAATTTTCTAATTGATTTTTTGCTTCTTTTTGTTTTTGCTTTATTATATCTTTATTTAATTTTTTCAATTCCTCATAGGACAACTTGTTTATATCACCTTTTAATTCGCTCACCTTTATATGTTTAAATTCTATCATATATCTATACTTTACATATTCTTTGTAAATAACATTTTCTTTTAAGTATAAATCTGAATATCCTCCACTCGCTTCTCTTTCGCTGGCTATTAAATATATGCCATCAGTATAAGCTAATGTTATAAATATGCTTTTACAGGAAGCTTCATTAAAATATGATAAATCTCTTGATGACAGCCTGTTTATAACAGATGTGTATATTGTCATTATATCTTCTATACTGCATTCCATTCTCATAGTTTCCATAGCTTTTGCTAAATCCTCATATCTTGCAGCTTTATCTATTTCATAAACTCTGCTCATATACTCCCAATATAATGACTTTACTGTGTAGTTTGGTACTTTAAGCATAACTTTGTTACCATAAGTTTTTCCTATAGTAAACATTCCTAGGTAATATAAAAGTGATCTAACATTAGCTGTCTTATCATCACCTTTATAAAGACTTTCTAAGTTAAATCTATCTTTTATCTCTACAGGTCCTACTTCACCTTCCTCTAACATATTCAACATATCTTCCTTAGTAACAAAGTTTTCTGCAATATTTCTAAGCCTTCCATAGTCAGTTTTTACATTTTCATCAATTAATTTCTCTGGATATTCTTGTTTTTGAACTATGTTCTTTATTATATATAGTACCATGTCTGTATTATATACTGTATCTGTAATTTTCTCATTAAATTTATATCCATTGCAATATCCCTTAAATATATTTAAAAGTTTTTCCTTTTTTATTATATTATCCAGCTTATAGTAATCAAGAATTGTATTAACTTCTTCTTCTGTTATTCCAAGCATAGCATTTAAATCTTTGTCATTAGAACTTATTGTAAATATATTTGCTCCGCTCGTTACATCATCTAGCATTATTGGACTTACTCCTGTTATGAAGGTTCTTGCTATAACACCATCAGCAGTACCGTCTTTGATAGCTTTATAGAAGGTTCTTACATAGCCATCTTCATGCACTAAGTCATCATATAGCCTCTATTCTTTGACATAATATTATTTGCAAAATTATCATACTCATCTATAAGCAGTAGTATTTTAACATTCCTTAATTGAGCTTCCATAATCAAATACTCTAAAGCATAAATAGCACGTTTTTTCTCCTTAGGAAATTCTTTTATTTTGAAAATATTATGGTGACTTCTTATACATTGTTCTATCCCTATTACTACAGTATGATCAAAGCTTTCTATGAGATCGTCTTTCTTTAAATCCGTAATTATTTTAGTAAAACTTAACTTTAACACAACATACTTATTAGCTTCACTTGTCTTATTCTTTCCAATATACAAATTACCAAAATACTTTTCAAAGTTACCTTTTTCATTTACATCATAATAAGTTTCCATCATTGTTAGAAATAAGCTTTTACCAAACCGCCTTGGTCTTACAAAAAATTAATACTTATCTTTCATCTCTATATTTTCTATGTATTTAGTTTTATCTATATAATACATATCATCATCTATTAAATTCTTAAAATTACTTATTCCATAAGGTATTCTTTTCATAAAATCCAGCACCTTCTTTCCACGATTTATTATTAATAATCATTTAAACCTCTATTAAAAATATTATATCCAATTTATCATAAGCTTTCACTATCTTTAATATAATTTTATATTTATAAATACACTGTATAAAATAACAGCTATATAACTTATACTTTTCACTTATGAACTTACTCATGGAAAATTCTTTTTGCATAATTACAACCTTTTACTAATAAAATATATACAAAAGATTTTCAGGGGGATATATGAATAAAGATAACTTTAATAATAATAAAAAGCATAGAGATTCTAAAAAAAATAAAAAAAGAAATGAAATTCTTATAATTTCAGTTTGCTCAGTAATACTTTACTTTTTATCTTTCTTTGCTGGTCTCAAAATATTTGAGTCTAAAACAAATTATAAAAGTTCAAATGTTGTAAATAACAATATACAGCATGATACAAAAAATGATGATAGCATTTTAAAGTTATCACTACATAACAATTCTTTAAAAACAAATGAACAAGATATAAAATTTGCACAGCCTTTAGCTAATGAAGAATATAAATCCGCAAACCCAGAACTGTGTGTTTATTTAACTTTTGATGATGGGCCTTCAAAAAATGTTACTCCTTTAGTATTAGATACTCTAAAAAAATATAATGTAAAAGCTACTTTTTTTGTTATAGGTTCTATGGCTGAACAAAGTCCTGATATTTTAAAAAGAGAGTATAATGAAGGGCATTCTATAGGAAATCATACATATTCTCATGACATGAATCTTGTATATAAATCTACAGATGCTTGCATTTCAGAGTTTAAAAAGAATGAAAGTGTTATTAATAATATACTTGGAGGATACACCAGTAAATTAGTTCGATTTCCTGGAGGTATATTTGATAATGATTCAAGGCATTTGTCATATAGGCAAGCAGTAGTTGATGCTGGATATCATTATTATAATTGGAACTGCTCAGATCAAGACAGTGAAGGAAAAGTTCCAGTTGGCGGTTTTGCACCAAGCATTCTTATTGATTGGGTAAAAAATACTTCAGTAATAGGCAGTACTCCTAATCAAAGACTTATAGTTTTAATGCACGATGCTCCAGCAAAAAAAACAACTGCTGAAGCACTGCCAAGCATAATTGAATACTTTCAATCAGAAGGATATAAATTTAAAACGTTGAAGTAAAAGTATCTCCAATACCTTCAAAACAAATTTTTATAGGCAGGTATTCTTTCATAACATCACAAGCAAAATAAATGAAGCTGAAACTGCAAATTATGCATATCAGCTCCTTAAACGATTTAAATTGCATTATTTAATGAATCCATTGCTCTAAATTCTACTCTAAAATCTCTATATAAGAATATCATTGAAGTTAATGAAACTATGGCATCTGTTACAGGGTAAGTAATCCAGACTCCTTTTACTCCAAAAAGCTGAGAAAACAATATTACTAACGGAATAAACACTAAGGTTTCTCTGAAAATTGAAAATAAAAAGCTTTTTTTAGCTTCTCCAACTGCTTGAAAATAGTATATTCCTATATAATATACTCCTACAAAAGGAAGAAGTGAAATACATATTCTGAAGGCTGAAACTGTATCATTAAGCAGATTAACATCTTTTAATAAAAAGCCTGCTATTTGAGGAGCAAAAATCATTAAAACTGCCCATAATATTAAAGAAGTTGATATAACTGTTTTAATTGCAGCAAATAGTACTTCTTTAATTCTGCTGTAATTCTTAGCACCATAATTATATGCAATTATTGGTTGGACAGCTGAACTTATGCCTATTATAGTTACAAACATAAACATAGATATTTTTGTAATAAGTCCTGATATTACTATTGCAGAATCTCCTCCTATTACAGATAAAATATTGTTTAATACAACAGCAACTACTGCATCTGCAATTTCTATAACAAATGTTGAAAAACCTATTGTTACAATTTCTTTTAATATTTCTTTGCTCACAGATTCTGAAACTTCTGAAGCTGAAAGCTTAATATTAAAATTCTTTTTAACAGCTTTGAATTCTATACAAGCATATATAAACGATGCAATCTGAGAAATTACTGTAGCTATAGCTGCTCCTTGAATCCCCATGTTAAATACACCCAGCAGTAACTGATTTATTATTATGTTTAAAATGACTCCTATAAGATTTGCATATAATGTTGTTCTTGTTTTTCCTAATGAAACCATGATGTAGCATATTACAACTGATAATGACTGAAAAATTCCACCCATTAAAATTATAGATATATAAGATTGAGCTAAAGGAAAGGTAGCCTTACTCGCACCTAATGCATAAAGAATAGGTATTCTGAAAATAGCTATTATACATGAAACGGCTGCTGATACTAAAAAAGTCAGACAAAAAGATGTTATTATTATTTTCTTTACTTCCTGCAGATTTTTTTCTCCAAAGCTTCTTGCTGCATAGGTAGATCCACCTACTGCCACAAGAAGCCCCACCGCTATAATCAGCCTTTGAATAGGAAAGGTAACTGTAAGTGATGCTATAGCATTAGGTCCTAAAAATTTTCCTGCATAAACCGTATCTACCATATTATAAAGTTCCAATACCAGCAGTGCAAATATAGACGGTATTGCAAACTTTACAAGCAGCTTACCCATGCTCCCTTTCTCAAAAATATTAATATTAATTCCCATTTTATTCACCCCAAATCGAGCAGCTTACTATGTTTACTATTCTCAATCACAAAGTACATACTATCCTCGGTCACAAAGTTCCATTAAACTTCTAAAAGAAGCTTCTTATCATTATAATTCACAAATTAATTGGAACTAAATGTGACGAGGAAAGTATAGCTGCTGCTTCTATATTTACATTTTACTATTTAGGGAGAATTTTTACATTACCTTAAAAGCTGAACAAAAGGTACTAATATGACATGTTAATATCATGTCATATTTTGCAAAAAAGCTTAATAAAGCATCTTTCTAAGCTTTTTAGGTCTCTTTAATTACATAATATCATCAATAAAAAGTTCAACTACTCTATGTTTGATCGCAAAGTTTCATTAAATTTGTAAAAGAAACTTCTATCTGCTGTCATTTATAAATTAAGTGGAACTAGATGTGCCTCAAGAAATTATAATTAATAATGCACCATATCCTTTTAATTCAGTTCTTATATTATAAACTGTACTCTTTTTTAAATTTTTAAAAGATATGCTTGGAAATGATGCATCATGTAAAATCTGACTTTCCTCTTTACTAAGTCTTTTAGGAGATCCCATATCAACCCAATAATTATATGAAGAGCCTGCTTTTTCATTTATAGCATAATTAATAATAGTTATTGCTGATGGTATGTTTACTACATTTATCGAAAACTTTGCAGCTGTTACATTATTATAACCTCTTAACTTTGAGAAGCTTTCAAAGGAAATTAACTTATCTATATTATCATGATGGCTGTAAAGCAGAATCTGATATTCATTCTCTGACCTTGTTGCTATATATCCATCACCCTTACTAACTAAAATGTCTCCAAGCTTATTCAGTAAATAATATGCATAATATGAAGGCTTTTTTATTCCTTTATCATTAACCAGACCAGGATATCCGAAAAAAACTTCATTTGTTAAATTCACCTGCTTATCCAGCACATCAAAGGCAGTTAAATACTTATTAAAATTTCTATTTTCTATAACATTATTAATTATATACGGAAGCATATATGCTGTATCATAAATATTATTTATGCTATCCTCCATATAAAAATCATCCTCAGATATTTCTAATTCATATTCATTACATATAAGTTTTGTTATTTCTTCTTTCACAGTTTTATTAATAGATTTATGAAATTGAAATTTAAAGTTTTTATACTCTAAGATTTCTAACTCACTAAAATATTCAAGGAAAGATTTCACAGCATCAAATAAATTCTCAGACTTAAAGCTAGTATCTTCAAGAACTATAAGCGGCTTAATATTAATAGTTTCTAAAAATTCAAATACCTCTCTGTTTCTATTCCAGTTAAAAAACTTAGAACCTGAAAATACACACATATCCTGGCTAAACACATTTAATATTCGTGCATATTCAAAGCCAATTTCATCTTGAATAAGCTCTAATGAATCTTTATTACTTTCAATAAGAAGCTCAAAGGCATCCCCAACATCTATCACATTTTTAAATTCTTTTTTGAATTCACCAAGGTCATCCTTCATATTAATATTAATCTTTGTAATTCTATCCTCATAATTAAACCTGTCATAATCCTCAAGATAATACGTCAAAAGCTCCAAGCTTTCATTAAGCTCATATGTCTTTGATATCTTTTGAGTTTCATACTGCTTCTCAGTAATTTTAAATTTTTTTCTATATTGAAAAGGTGTATATTTATAATAAGATTTGAAATGCTTATCAAGGTATCTTGTATGAGAAAACCCAACTTCATAAGAAATTTCAGATATTGTTTTATCTGTGTCTAAAAGAAGCTTCTGTGCTTCTTCAATTCTAGTCAAATTCATTATATCCGTAAAGCTGTGCCCTGTTATATCCTTTATAACATGAGAAAGATAATCTGTACTTAGGAATTCTTTTTTTGCAATATCATTAAGAGTTATATTGTCATTATAATTATTGTATATATATTTTGAAATCCTATGATACCTTTCAAGCTGCTCTTCCTTTTGTTTCAATGATTCATTCTCATAAATCAGATAATGAAAATTATTTATAAGATGGTATAGAAGCTTTACTAGTATATCCTCTATTTCCTCATCATAATCATCATGTTTTTGAACTGCTTCGCACACTATTTCTGATAAAAAAACTCTAAGCTCCTCATATGCTTCACCCTTCTGTGCATTATCCTCTGAAGTATTCGTGAAAAAAAACATATTTTCAATATCACTGTAATACTTCTCGAAAAAATAAGGTTCTATATGAAATATTAGTATTTTATTATCCTTGTCTTCACTAAAAATCATATGATCCTCATCAATATTAATTATCTCTAAATCATTTTCAATGAGTTCATACTTATCAGAACCTATTGTAACAAAAGCTCTGCCTTTAAGAACATAAATTATTTCAATTGAATTATGCCAATGTAATGGATAATTGGTTACAGTGCAAAATGTTATAGAAATCGGCATATCTGATGGATATGTTATATATTCTCTTCGCATACTATTTCACTCCATTCACAATAATATATATTATACCATAACTTATTTAAACTATGTTCATTAACAAAATTACACTATCATCGGTCACAAATTTCCAATAAATTTCTAAAAGAAGCTTCTCCTCGCTATCATTCACAAATTAATTGGAACTAAATGTGACGAGGAAAGTATACAATAAATTTATAAGAAATCACACAGCATTAACACAATTATATGATATTTTCAATATATTTACTTGCTATTATTTATACATAGAATCAATAAAGTAAATTGAGTTAATAAATTAAAACAAATATCGAAAGGAGAAATATTATGAACATTATTAAAAAAACATATAACACTTTAATAAAAAATAAAGAACCAAAACATATTATAAAATTCGGCTGTGTAGGATTCTTAAACACAGTACTTGACTTTGGAATATTCTCTTTATTAAATAGCTTTTTTGGTCTCAATTATGTTGTAAGTCAAATAATTTCTTATTCTAGTGGTACTTTCAATAGTTTTCTCTTTAACAAATTTTGGACTTTTAATGATTCAAAAACTAACAAAAAAACAACAATGGAAATGGTTCAATTCATTGTTGTAAATTCTGGATCTTTAGGTGCAAGTTTACTAGGTCTAAACATATTTCTTAATCATAGTTCAATGAACTCTTTTCTAGCAAAAATTATTTCAATGGTACTCGCTCAAGTTGTTAATTTCCTGGGATATAGATTTTGGGTGTTTGGAAAACTTGAAAGATCAATACCTCTTGCAAAAAAGGCTGCCTGATTTTATGAAAGATACTAATATAAATATACTATCCTTGGCCACAAAGTTCCACTAGATTTCTAAAAGAAGCTTCTCTCCGATATCATTTATAAATTAAGTGGAACTAAATGTGATTGAGGAAAGTATAAAAGAAGGTTTTATCACCTTCTTTTGTTTGTTATCAATGACCAGAATTAATTCCTATTGTTTTAAAACTATTAATTCTGTGAAGATCCAGTTTTCAAGAATCTATATGATTTACCCTTTTATCTATTTTTATTCTTCCAAAATTCCAGCCTCTTTTAGAGCAGTATATATTCTTTTATCATTTCGAGTGTCTTTTCCATTATATGGTCGTGATATTTCAACATATACTTCACCACTGTTTTCTGAAGTTATATTATATCCAGCATTCTTAAGTTCAAGCAATTCATTGTATCCGAGGATAGTAAAATGTGGTTGCTCAGGAGCATTCATTGAAAAAAAAGGTGACCAAAGTGTACCTAGATAAATCCGTTTACCATTAGCAACTAATACAAAAGGTTTTGCACTATTAGTCAATTTATCGGCTGTTGATACATCAGTTTTAAAAATATTACATTTCCAATAGTATTTAGAAATATCCTTTTCAGTAACAATAGGTTCATTTTCTAGTGGTAATTTATCAAGGTTTGTTTGTGCAGCATCATGAGAGGATAAATCTTTTAATAAGTATATAGCAAATTTATATTTATTAGCTGCTTTTAATGTATTTGCTGCATTTATTGTATTTTTACTATTGTTTTTATTACTGCTTTTACTGTTTGTTAAACTGCTGCATGCTGCTAATGAAAACACCATTACAGCTATTATAGTCCAAATTAAAGGCTTTTTCTTATATTTAGAAATCATAATTATTCTCCTTTTAATTTCAGATTTATTCACAATAGCAACACTGTTTATCATAAAGCTTCCCTTTGAAAATATACCTGCAAGTTTTATTAGTGTTTCTCCATACCTATTATATTCATCTCTATTTATTCGTTTTAATGTCATTTCATCACATGATATTTCACAGTCTTTTTTTATCCTCATAAATATAAGCCAGACAACAGGATTAAACCAATGAATTGCTAATACAAATGTATTAATCCAGTTTAGCAGTATATCTTTTCTCTTTAAATGAACAAACTCATGAATAAATATATATTTCATTTCTTCCTCTGTAAACTGATTTATAATATTATGAGGAACTAATATTTTAGGTCTAATAAATCCTACAAGTGTAGGTGCTTTTACCAACATACTATCAATAATTTTAACTCTTTGCTTAATATTAAGACTTTTTCTGCAGCTTTCTGATATTTTCATGATATCTTCATCAGCACACAATCGTTCTTTAGAAATCTTATACATAAATATAAAATACGAAATAAAAACATACATCAGAAAAATGCTTACACCTAAAATCCATAAAAAGCTGAAATTTTGGCTGCTAAATATACCTATACTATTAGTACCAGGAGTACTATTAGTACTTAAACTGCTGTTTTTCTGTATCTCATTTTTATTAGTTACGTTAATAGCATTATTTGCATTTGCTGCAATCTGACTTATCATATTTGATTTTATCACAGCATTTTTATTAATAACTACCTGCTTAGGCTGAGAATTAAACAAATTAAAAACGCTGAATGAACTATTTGGCATATAGGGCATAGCTAATCTTAATATAACTAAAAAGCATATATAATAGTGAAAGTTTGCACTTAATTTATTTTTAAATACCGCTTTTACCAACAGAACAATTACTGCAGCTACACTTCCCATTAATGAAGCTGCAATTATAAGTTTATAAATAGAATATATACCCATTAATTAACACCTTCTATTCACTTTTCTTATTGTCTAATATATCTTTCAGCTCCTTAATTTCTTCTGAAGTTAACTTCTCTTCTTTTAAGAAGTTTGCTATAAGCAGGTTGATTGAACCATTATAAATTTTTTTAACAAATGATTTAGTTTCCTCCTGACTCAGCTGCTCCTCTGTAAATTTAGGTGTATACTCATAAAATGATGAATCTTTTACTGCTGTTAATGCTTCTTTTTTTACCAGCCTGTCAATTAAAGTGTGAATTGTTTTAGGATTCCATGTTGTGTCCTCTTTTAAAGCTTCAATAATCTCAGAAGAAGTACAGGGATGTTTTTTCCACACTACTTGCATTACCTTCCACTCGGCATCAGATATTTTTGGATATTTACTCATTAACATTACCTCCTACAATCGTAATCTATATTTATATACTACAGCTGTAGGAGGTAATTGTCAATAACTTTTATATAAAATTTTTATGCATTGCATACGATTTTTCACATCTAACTTTGTATATATGTTAGTAGTATGAGCCTTCACAGTTCTAACTGTTATACCTAGTTTTTCTGCTATTTCTTTGTTTGTATATGCATTAGTTATAAGATGTAAAACTTTCTTTTCCATAGATGTTAGAATGTTTTCGGTTATATGCGAACTTGCAGGAACTATAAAATTCTTAATTGCTTCTTTTGTTTGAGTGAGCAGCTCTTTTGCATAAACTACTATTTTGCCATTCTTCTTATTTTTATTAATATACATTTCCAATAAAGAAATCATTGGAGCAAATTCATCCACAAAGCTTCTCATATAGCCTTCCTTAATTCCTATAGAAAGAGCACTTTCAAGGTGCTTCTCAGCAAGTTCTTCATTCATCTCCTTCATTGCTGTAATAGCAAGAAGGTTTCTTATTTCAACTATACTGTGATTTTTCTTTTGTGCTGCAGCAAAGTTTAAAAGCCGATTTAATAGTATATTAGCATCATTATAATACTGTTTATAAATTAAAACTCGACTCATCACAATTAATTCATATTCATTTGCACTAATAATATTTTGATAAATATTCAGTCTGTTTTCGTTTATCCACTTATCTATTAATTCAGTATTATTTAAATCAATATAAAGCTTTACTTTAAAGGCATTTAGCATATGAATCCAGTGAGATTTACATAAATCTGCTACCTTATTTTCGTATTCTTCAATAACACCTATAGCACTTTGTATATTTCCCTGAATTCGTTTTATTTTTGCTATAGTAACCATTGCAGGAACTAAGCTTCCTGCACAGCTGCTAATTACAGCTTGGTCAATAGAAGTAAGTAATTCTGGAATAGCTTCATTTACTTTCCCAATTTCATAATATAATTCACCTTTAACTAGAGATTCATATCCAACTTTTGTATTAATTACACTTCTATAATTAATAACAAGGGATTTATATTCATTAAAATTCACTTTTAGTATTTTTATCAATGAATGATATGGACAACGAAAAATAGAACTATCAAATAGATTAAAATCTATATATTCTGTATTCATAATAATATCGGTTTGTCCACCAACAGCTGCTTCTTTAACTGATTGCAAGGTATTTTTGATATCACCTTGACGTATAAAAAAATCAGCTTTAATCAATAAATATGTAGTATATATTGATTTAAAATAATTATTTTTTCCATTTAGGCAAAATTGTAATTGTTCTATATAATTCCAAGCATTATTGAAATCATATATTGTTATAAAATAAGCAGCTTTTATAATCTTAATCATCATAGAATTCTCAACATATTTTTGAGGAAGCCTTTCAATCCATGAAATAACAATTGAATATTCTCCCTTTCTTATTAGACTTTCACCGCACTTTTCTATAAGAGATAAAGCATCTTCGTAACAAAAACCTTTCAAAAAATGATTAACTGCCTCATCAAAAAAACCCTGTACTTTAAACCATTCACCTGCTTTATAATGTAAAGTTTGAACTGATGCAGCGTTTATCTTTAATAATTTCTTCCTTAAAAAACTTAAAAAAAGAGGGTGATATCTAAACCATTTACCTTCATAATCAGAAGATTCAAGGAAGCAATTCTGATCATACAATTCATTAAGTAATTTATCACCATCATAACCAGTGATTTTTTTACAAAGAGAGTCACACAGTCTATCCGATATAGATATTTTTTCCATGAAGTCCTGTTGTTCGCTTGTCCATGTATTATATACATCTTCATCAAAATAGTTTTCTAAATATAAATCACTACTTACAAAGCTGCTTACAATACTATGCCTATTTTTTTCATTTTTATAGGACATGTCTAAAGCAGCTAATGCAGCTGCCCATCCTTCCGTATAATTTTCAATCTTATGTATATCCTTTTCTTGAAAAAAATATTCTTTCAATTTATAGTACTCATTTATTTCTTTAGTATCAAATTGAAGTTCCTTTGTACCAATTACTACTAACTCTTCATTCAAACTAAGTTTTGAAAGCTTTAAAGGAATCCCTCTCCTGCTTATGATTATGATATGCATATTTGAAGGCATATAAGTTATAAAACTTGATAAATTATCAAAAATAATAGGATTTTCAATAAAATAAAAATCATCCAATATAAGTAAAAAATCTGACTGTATTGTTGATAATGTATTAATTATAATACTTAGATGAGTATTATAATCAAAATTTCCTTGAGGCGAAAAAATATATTCTGCAATTTTGCTGACTTCCTTAGAAATACTGTTGAGTGCAGCACAAAAATAACGCCAGAATACAAATGAATCATTATCGTTTGCATCAATAGAAAACCAAGAATATGGCAGTAGAATACTTTTATCTTCAAGCCATTTAAGTACAGCAGCAGTTTTACCATACCCTGCAGGAGCTGTTATAATAGTAAGTTTGTGTCTTAGTGAATCTTCCAGCCTGCAATTAATGGACATACGCGGCAGTAGCTGCTTACTTACCCTGGGTATACTATATTTTGCTTTTAATAAATGAAATTTGCAAAAATTTTCTTTTACCATCAAAATTATCTCCCATCATAACTGATATAATTTGAATAAAAATGTCATTATATGATAATTAATATTATACTATTTTTTCAATTTTTTCAACAATATAAATTATATATACTTTTATAGAACACATTTAGTTCAAATTTATTAAAACTTTGTAACTTGGATAGTATAAGTATTATTATTTCAATAGATAAGAGCATTTCTTACTTCTAATATTGTACTTTAGTACAATATTCATTATTTGAAATTATTGTTATAATTTATATAAAAAAGTATTAAAATAATTTTATTTGCATAAAAAGAATAAAAATAATTTTATTTATCCAATTAGTAAATAATAAATAATAAAAGGAGATAATGATTTTGGAAAAGATATTATTAATGAACAAGGACATTATTAAGGAAAACAGAATAGATTCTATAAATTACAGCCTAGCAGATTTTATGGATGTTGAGAATCATGATATTATGGCTAGGGCAAGATTATTTAAGGAGTATTCAAACGATTTATTTGAAAGAAAACATGCACAATATAGACGTGTTTCTATTAATGGTTCTGGTCCTTTAATGAAAGTTAAAGATGATTATACTGGTGAAATAAAAGAAATGATTTATTTAGCTTCAAATGATTATCTTAATTTAACAAAACATCCTAGAGTCATTGATGCTGGAAAGGCTGCATTAGAAAAATACGGATCAGGTGCAGGTAGTGCTCCATTATTAGGTGGAACCTTTGACTTACATATTGAATTAGAACAAAAGGTAGCAAAATTTAAGGCTTGTGAATCAGCTATCATATATACCTCTGGTTTTGGTTCTAATTGCGGTACTTTACTTTCCATGCTTGGAAAAAGTGATATTGCCATTATAGATATGCTAGCACATGCAAGTCTTATCGATGGATGTAAAAATACAAATACTAAAGTCTTTAAGCATAATGATATGGATTCTCTTGAACAAGCTTTATCAAAAGTGAAAGACAAATATAGGACAAAGTTAATTGTTGTAGATGGAGTTTACTCTATGGATGGAGACATAGCTAAACTAGATAAAATAGTTGAACTTGCAAAAGCATATGGTGCTTATGTTATGGTAGATGAAGCTCATGCCACTGGTGTTATTGGTAAAACAGGCCGTGGGACTTGTCAACATTTTAATATTGAAGGAAAGGTTGATATTGTGGCAGGTACATTTTCTAAAACCCTGGGCTCCGTAGGAGGTTTTATTGCTGCAAGTGAAGAATTAATTGAATTACTTCACTTTTATTCTAGAACATATATGTTTTCTACAGGTATGACACCTCAGGCAGCAGGTTCTTCCATTGCTGCTATGGAAGTAGTTGAAGATGAACCTCAATTAAGAGAGCAGCTTTGGAATAATATTCATTATTTTAAGAAAAATCTTATTGATTTAGGATTTAATTTAGGAGATGCCGAAACTTCTATTTTCCCAATTATTATTGGTGATGACCTGAAAGTAAAAGATATGTGTCGAAGACTTCATGAGATGAACATTTATGTAAATCCTGTAATATATCCAGCTGTTCGTAAAAAAGCTTCTAGAATCAGAATGAGTATTATGTCTGCACATACAAAGGAACATTTGGATACTGCTCTAAATGCCTTGGAACAGGTAGGTCGTGAATATAATATTATTTAAGTTTGAACCAATCAAAAATCATTTGCATATATAAAAATAGAACTTAAAATAGACTTGTACTTGTAAAATTATATTATCCTCGGTCTCAAAGTTCCGCTAAATTTCTAAAAGAAGTTTCTACTCACTATCATTTAATAATTAATTGGAACTACATGTGATGAGGAAATTATATTACAGGTCTATTTGTTATTCTTGCTCATTACTTAACTTTTTCATCTTCATTCTCTTTATTTAATTGCTCTAAAACATCTTTTAATTTTTGAGGTATTGGCAGATCCAATTTTGATGAATTTTCCAAGATACTTATTCCTTCATTAGAAAGATAGAAAAAAATAACAGCTGAACGAATAATACTGCCATTTTTTATTAGCTGAACATCAATAATATTTCCTATACATACCATAAAAAATATTACAATCTTTTTAAATATACCTTTAAACCCAACAGCACTTGATACTTTTTTCTGAATTACTGCTGCCATAACACCTGTAATATAATCAATAACTTCAAAAGTTATAAGTGCATAAATTAATCCATCAACCCCTCCAAGAAACCATCCTGCAAATCCTCCAAGTACTGTAACTATGCCCTGAAAAATATTAATCGTTGTTTTCATTTTATTTTCACTCCTTTTTATTTTATATTTTAAACATATAAATTTTTAAGAAAAAAGGCAGCTATTCGAAAGAATAGTGTGCCTTTTTTGTTTCTAAAAATGTTCTTTTTTTGTATACAGCAGCTCCGCTTTTGTCAGTTCCACTTTGTACTTCTATTGAAAAAGTTGCTGATGCTAATGATTTACTTACAGCCATGTTATCACCTCCATTCAATTAACAGATATGCAGGTTTAGATTTTATTACCCTTTACTTTCATTATTTTCAATAATATTTTTATAATAGTACCTCACAGCCTCATCCACTATTGTATTCAAATACACATTTATATTAGGATGCTTTGCTTTTATCTCATTAAGCATTCTTAATGTAGATTCTCTAAATTGATAGCATCGTTTATATTTAAATGGCTCATTATCAATTGGTGGAGTTATGTTATTTGATGAATTTTTTCCTTTACGATTATCAGTTAAAATAATATTTTCACCCTTTAAATCATTATTATTATCACTGCTTGACTGCACAGTTTCTCCTGTAAAATCATAGCTTGCTACAGCAGTACCCTCACAAAATTCGCAAATTCCATTTTCTTCTGATTCTTCTTCATAAGCTAAATCATTTTTGTCCAAAATATTATTTGAGTATCCTTTTTTAGTTTTTATCATAATTTTCCTCCTTCCTTATAAAAATTAAAGTATCTATACTTTCTTAGACATATTTAGTTGATCTTTATGATATAGGATATAGTGTACTTAATATATGGTTTTTTAACTAATTTTTCTGATGCATTTTTAATATACAACAAGCAAATATTTAGTTAATATTCCTGCATTCCGCATGTTTACTATAACTAGTTATATTCTTTTCTAGTTTTATTCTGGTAAATAATTATTTTACTGCATATTTAATAATTGGTGATAACTAATAAAGGATATTATCAAATGAAAGGTGGTGAATAAAATGATAAATGAAAAGATTACAGTATCAAGTGATGATACTCAGAAACTTGATAAAATGAAAGCAGCTCTTGCCATTAGAAATGCAACATATGAAAACAATAATTTAAGCTGTTCATTATTAGATAATGATATTATTAATAGTTGTAATAATTGTTCTTTAAACTTTATATGTGAAAAAATTGATAGAGCGGCAGAAGACTATAGAAAAAGTATAACTAAAGTAATTAATAATTTTAGTTTTTGATTTTTATAATAAAAACAAATGACTGCAGCATTAACAACTTAACACTGCAGTCATTTTCTTATTAATTATTACAATATTCCTTTCTCAAAATATCTACTGTATGTCCACTTGCTCCCAGCAAATCTGGCCTTTCACATGTAGAAAAATGATATTTGAGAAAAAGCTGAAATGTATCTTCATCCATGTCATTAATAACAGACCTCATATAGTTAGCTGGTCCATCTGCTGCAATTAACTTTATTCTTTGAAGTCCTACTTCTTCGTTTAACTTATTAATATCTTCAATTCTTACATAATCATACAAATCTTTTGGTTCTGATATAACATGAAAATCATCACTAAGTTTGCCATTACTCATACATTCACGGACATTATTTTCTTTAAAACCATATGTTATTACACTATATTCATTCATACAATATGCTACTAAGATAACACCATTAGCTTTTGTTACTCTTTTTGATTCTTGAAGTGCTTTTACCTTGTCTTCAAATGTATATAAATGATACATTGGTCCAAACACTAGTGTCATATCAAAAGTATTTTCTGAAAACCTTGATAAATCTAATGCTGTTCCCTGAATTGCTTTTACTGAGCTTCCTTTTGACTTTAAAACACCTAAATTGTGTTTAACAAGTTCAATTGCAGTAACATCATATCCTTCATTTGCTAATTGTACAGAATATCTCCCTGTCCCTGCTCCAACATCTAAAATTTTTGCATCATCATTGCCTTTTAAATATTCATGAATATACTTCATGGAAGTAATATATTCAACTTGTCCATATTTTCTTGTTAGTCTTTTATCTTCACAAAATTTATTATAATATTTTTCTAATTCTGTTATCATATATTTTTACCTCATCTATTATTTTTAAAATTATTAGATACAAAAGCTTGTACATTTTAGTGACTTACTTTATACATTTCAATAAATATTATACTATAAATTTTTTAACAGCGATATATGAATTTCATTTATATATAAGGAAATGACTGGTGTATTAACAACTTTTCCACAGAAAATATCAAAAGATTAATTATATAAACTTTATAAAACATGTTATAATAAATTATAAAGTTCGTATATACTTGGGGGGATTGGGATGGAACTGGATTCGTCACAAAAAAAGTTTATTAAAAGTAAAATTACTCATTACAATATACTAAAAGGTCATAAGGATTCAGGTAAAACTATAGCAGCAATTTACAGAGTTATTTATTTAAAGAACAATTACTGCATTTATGAACAGGACAAAATACTTGTAACAGCTTACAGTGAAGGAGTTCTTAATAAATTTAATAATTTATATACTGTTTTTGATGAAGAATCTAAGTCTTATTATTTAACATTGTTTTCAAATATGGATCATAAGCTGTCTTTCTATACACTAAGTAATATTATAAGTGAATATTTTTTAGAGTATAACAATTCTAATGGATTACAGTTAAAAGTGCTGGAGAGTGAAAAGGATAAAGCTGTCATAATTAATGAATGTTTAAATGAGGTAAAAAAGATTTATCCTCGTATGAAAATTCTAGATAATAAGTATGTCAGTTTTTTTATAGATGAAATAAAATGGATTAAAAGCTGTAATTACATGAATCTAGAGACTTATCAGACTGCGGACAGAACGGGTATGAAATTCAGAAAAAGTGTTGGGCCTCAAAGGCTTTTTAAGAATTCAAAGCAAAGAGAGGCTGTTTTCAAAATCATGCTTTTATATAATGAAGAATTAAAGAAAAATAATTTGATTGATAATGAAGACAAAGTAATTTTAGCATTAGAACAGGTTAAAAAATATGCTAATGAAAAATACACACATATAGTTGTTTGTGATAGCGAAAAGTTTACAAAAGTACAGCTTGATATTATAGATGCACTGAATAATAATTATATTTATTCAAATATTATATTTATATTGGATTATGAAAATACAGATTCTAGTTCGTGGTTTATTAAAGGAAGAAAAACGACTAATCTTCAGCTTAAGTACAAGCCTAAGTATTATTGTTTCAAAAAAAGCTATGGGACTTTAGATGAATTTAACAAAAATACTGATAGCTGTATTGAAAACACTGATAATTCCATTGAAAACTTTAAGTATTATGACTTAAGGCACAGAAAAAACTTTGAATTTGAAAGGGATATGAATGATATTTCAAATATAATACTCAGTGAAAAAGATGGACGGAGTGAATATATTAGTGAAGAAATGAATGAGCTTCCTGTATTTAATGACATAGCAGCAGGAGAACCTATTCTTATGAATCCTGAGGTAGAAGGAACATTTTATATTCCTAAGCTTTGGCTTAAAGGAATTAAAGACTGCTTTATACTTAAAGTAAAAGGTGACAGTATGATAAATGCAGACATAGATGATGGTGATTATGTTCTTATCAAAAAACAGCCTTTTGCAGAAAATAATGATATAATAGCAGCAGACTTAGATGGAAGTGCTACA
>JAUZPN010000048.1 GCA_030705885.1 Bacillota bacterium
GAAGATAATATTAATAAGCAGCCTAATAATCAATTTGGAATTGTTATGGCTGATATAGATGATTTTAAAAAAGTTAATGATGTTTATGGACATCAATTTGGTGATGAAGTATTAATTGAGGTATGCAATATAATTTCATCGAATATTGGCAGTCAGGATTTTTTAGCTAGATATGGCGGTGAGGAATTAATCATTTATGTTGATGATGTAAGTGATAGAAAAAAGGTTTTTCAAAAAATAGATAATATAAGAACTAAAATAAGTGAAAAGATAATTGAATATGAAAATTTATCGGCAAAGATTACTATAAGTTTTGGAATAAGCTATTATACTAATGAAAAGAGTTCTTTGAAGAATGTTTTGAAAAGTGCAGATGATATGTTATATTACAGTAAGAAAAATAATAAAAATAGAGTTACAAGTATAGATAGTTTTAATGACTTAGGATTAATAATATAAAATACACTAAAGATGTCTTGAGTGTATTTTATTTTTTTGAGAAATTTTAATCTTTAAGTTTCTAATGACAAAAAGTTGATTAATTTTCATTTTACCTATATACTTATTAAATAGATATACTATCCTTGGGAACTTTGTGATCAAGGATAGGATGTACATTTTGTATGGGTATAATTTCTTCGACCAAATTTAGTCCCAATAAATTTATGAATGATAGCTAGGTTAAGCTTATTTTATAAATTTATTGGAACTTTGTGGCCGAAGATATATAGTACTTGCATAGGAGGGAATTACAATTGTCAAGTGTTATAGATGTTTTAGTTGAAAGAGGTTTTATAAAGCAATTTACACATGAGGAAGAAATTAAAGAATTATTGGAAAAAGAAAAAATTACTTTTTACATAGGTTTTGATCCTACTGCAGACAGCCTACATGTAGGTCATTTTCTGCCTATGATGATGATGGCACACATGCAGAGAGCCGGGCACAGACCTATTGCATTAGTTGGCGGTGGTACTGCATTGATAGGTGATCCAACTGGAAAGACTGATATGAGAAAAATGCTTTCTAAAGAGGATATTGAACATAATGTAGCTTGTATAAAAAATCAATTATCAAGATTAATTGATTTTAGTGATGGCAAGGCTGTTATGGAGAATAATGCAAATTGGCTTTTAAATCTTAATTATGTAGACTTTTTAAGAGAGGTTGGAGTTCATTTTTCAGTTAACAGAATGCTTACTGCAGAATGTTTTAAGCAGAGACTTGAAAAGGGTTTATCCTTTCTTGAATTTAATTATATGTTAATGCAGGGATATGATTTCCTTGAATTAAACAGAAGGTACGGCTGCACTATGGAGCTTGGCGGAGATGATCAGTGGGCTAATATGCTGGCAGGTGTAGAATTAATAAGAAAAAAAGAAAGTAAACCAGCTTTTGCTATGACTTGTACTTTATTAACTAACAGCGAAGGCAAGAAGATGGGCAAAACTGTAAGTGGTGCTGTTTGGCTTGATAAGGAAAAAATGTCACCTTATGATTTTTATCAGTATTGGAGAAATGTTAATGATGCAGATGTTGAAAAATGTTTAGCATTGCTCACTTTTTTACCAATGGATGAAGTAAGAAGATTAGGAGCATTAAAAGATAAAGAGATAAATGAAGCAAAAAAGGTATTAGCATTTGAGGTTACTAAGCTCATTCATGGTGAAGAAGAAGCAGTTAAGTCACAAAAAGCAGCTGAAGCACTTTTTTCAACAGGAGGAAGCATAGAAGGAGTTCCAACATCAACAATTACAAAAGATTTACTAAACTCAAGTGTTATAGATATACTTGTAGAAACTAAAATAATACCATCAAAATCTGAAGGAAGAAGACTTATTCAGCAGGGCGGTCTCAGCATAAATGATGCTAAAGTTACAGATATAGGAGCTGTTATAAAAAAAGAAGATTTTAAAGATGGAAGTTTGCTTGTGAAAAGAGGAAAAAAGAACTATAACAGAATAGAACTAAATTAATTGAAAATTTTTGTATAAGAAAAGTATAAATATATATAAAATCAAATATTATTAAGTTTTAATATTTAAAAGGAGCTGAATTTCATGGAACTTTTTGGCACTATGAAAATACAAGATGATACATTATATATTGGAGATATAAGCACATTAGAACTTACAAAGGAGTATGGAACTCCACTTTATGTTATAGATGAAAAATTAGTTAGAGATAAGTGTAAAAGATACTATAATGCATTTAAAGTAGAAGAAAGAGAAAATAGAGTAGCATATGCAGGTAAAGCATTTTTAACTTTAGCTATGTGCCAATTGATAAATGAAAATGGACTTTGTTTAGATGTCGTTTCCGGAGGCGAATTGTACACTGCTGTTAAAAGCGGATTTCCATTAGAAAAAGTATATTTCCATGGAAATAATAAAACCATTGATGAAATATCTATGGGAGTTGAAAATGGTGTTGGACGGTTTGTGGTTGATAATTTATATGAATTAGAAAATATAAATAAATTTGCAGAAAAAAATAATAAAGTTCAGAAAATACTTATAAGAATAACTCCTGGAATTGAAGCACATACTCATGATTATATCAAAACAGGTCAAATTGATTCAAAATTTGGACTTACAATAGTAAATGACAAGGCTTTAGAGGCAGTAAAAAAAGCAATAGAGCTTCCAAACATTGAATTAGCAGGACTTCATTGCCATATTGGATCTCAGATATTAGAATTAAAACCTTATGAAGATACTGCAGAAGTTATGATGAAGTTTATTAAAAAGATAAAAGATGAAACAAACTATGAAATTCAGGAACTTGATTTAGGCGGAGGATTTGGTATACATTACAGTAAGGGTGACAAGCCAAAGACAATTGAAGAATTTTGTAATACAATAATAAATAAAGTTGATGAATGTTCTAAAAAATTAGATTTGCTATTACCTAAACTTGTTATTGAACCAGGAAGATCAATTATAGGTAAAGCTGGAACTACATTATATACAGTTGGTTCAATAAAAGAAATTCCAACTGTAAGAAAATATGTTTCAGTTGATGGCGGTATGACTGATAATATTAGGCCTGCATTATATAAAGCTATATATGAATGTATTTTATGTAATAAAGCTAATGAAAAAAATGCAGAAAAGGTAACAATATCAGGAAAATGCTGTGAAACTGGTGATATACTTTTAACTAATGCAGAAATTCCTAAAGCTGAAACTGGTGATGTTTTAGCAGTAACATCTACAGGTGCTTACTGTTATTCTATGTCTAGTCATTATAATAAAATTCCAAGGGCTGCTGTGGTTTTTGCAATGGAAGGAAAATCAAAGCTTGTTTGTAAAAGAGAAACCTTTGAAGATATTATAAAAAATGAACTACCACTTAACTAATAATACAATATAAATTTATTGAACCTTTGTAAGAAAGAATAGCATATAAATTTATTTTAAAAAACACAATACTTTAAAAAAAGTATTATGTTTTTTTAAAATTTAATAGTAAATAAAAAAAAATAGCACATCCTATATATATTATGAAAATAACATGGAGGTGTGCTGCTTTGAAATTTTTTAATAATATTTTAAAAAATATCATTTATTTTTTTGTTTCATTAATTTTTTTATTATTTAGTAATTTTAGTTTAGTTGATAGTAATAGTATGTCAGTTTTTAAACCAGTAGGTTTAGACGAAGAAGTTGAAAGCATTAAAACTCCTAAAACTGTTAATGATGTACAAGAAAAAGAGACACAATCTCAAAAAAAAGTTGCATTTTTAACATTTGATGATGGACCATGTATTAATAATACTTTAAAAATATTAAATATATTAGATAAGAATAACATTAAAGCAACTTTTTTTATTGTGGGCAAAAAGGCTGAAGAGTATCCAGATATACTAAAAAAATTATTTGATGATGGCATGTGTATTCTTCCTCATACATATTCCCATGAATATAAAATATATAAGAATAAAGAAACCTATCATAAAGATTTAATGACCTGCATTGATTGCATAAAAAAGATAACAAATAAAGATGTAATTAAATATACAAGATTTCCTGGAGGTTCATTTAATGCTGTTTCAAATAAAAATAGAATGAGAGAAATCAGGGAATCGTTAAAAGAAGAAAATATGAAATATGTAGATTGGAATGTCAGCAGTGGAGATGCATTAGGCGATGGAGTTGCAGCATATAAAATAAAGAGAAATGTAATAAATCAATGTAAAAATAAGGATATAGCAGTTATATTGTTTCATGATGCTTACTACAAAAAGACAACAGTAGAAGCTTTACCAGACATCATTAAAAATTTAAAAGATTCAGGATTCATTTTTAAATCGTTAAATGATATTACACCGGAAGAAGAAGATAGTTTGGTTAAGGCAAAGGTTATAAATAGATAATAAAAATGTGGATTTATATATCCACATTTTTTTAATTCGTCTGCTGATTCCTTTTCTTAATAAAATCCTTTGCATTTATTTCTAAGCTGTCATCTAAAGGTTTTAAGATTAAATCAGGGTATTTTTTAGAAAGTGCAAGCATTAAAATTCTATCAGCCAGCTCAGGGTTTTTAGAAAGTAAAGAACCGTGGAAATAGGTACCAAAGGTATTTTTATAAATACAGCCTTCAAAGCCATCTTCACCATTATTTCCAAAGCCTGAAATAACTTTTCCAAGTGGTTTCAACCTTTTTCCTATGTATGTTCTTCCAGAATGATTTTCAAAACCGACATAGGTTTCTTTAAAATCTTCATTGTAAATAATTGTATTTCCAATAAAACGTGTATCTCCACCTTCTGTGTAGATGTCAAGTATACCTAAACCATCAAGTTTTTTACCATCTGGTGTAGTATAGTATTTACCAAGAAGCTGATATCCTCCGCATATTGAAAGAAATACCTTATTATTTTCTATATATTGTAATAATGCAGGTTTTTTTGTATTTATTAAATCTTCAGATACTATGGATTGTTCATAGTCCTGTCCACCACCAAAAAAAACTATGTCATATCTGCTTCCTTCAAAAGCATCATTAATAGATACATTGAATATATTAACAGATATATCTCGCTGCTCTGCTCTGTATTTTAATATTAAAATATTGCCAATATCACCATATACATTAAGAAGATCTGGATATAAGTGGCATATGTTAAGTTCCAATTGATAATCATCTCCTGTTAAAAAAGTTTAGATATATGTTCAATTTACCAAAGTTTTTTGATATAACCTTTACCATTTAAAAACTTTCTGAGGTTAATCATAGCTGTATATGTAGCTAAAATATAAACTGTAGGAGCTTCTAAGCCTTGTATTGATTTTAGTAAAGCTTCGTTATTTTCACATATATCAAAATCCTTGTAGTTAAGTCCTGCAATCTTAAGCCTTATTGCCATATCATATAATCTGACACCTGAAACCATTACTTTATTCAAATTCATTTGATTGAATTTTTCAAATTTAACATCCCAAATCCAAGAAACATCTCTTCCATCAGCATAATTATCATTTAAAAGAAAAGCTATGCTTATATTTCTTTTATCAAGTGTTATTGTATTAATAGCTTCATCAAAACCAGCAGGGTTTTTAACTAAAATAATTTTTACCTGTTTTCCATCAATATCAATAATTTCCTGCCTTCCAAAGCTGCTGCTTTGACTTTTTAGACAAGCAAAAATATCTGCATTTTTAATTCCAAGAGTTTTTGCTACAGAAAAAGCACAAAGTCCATTATAAATATTATAAACTCCAGGCTGATTAATATAATATTCATTGCCGTTAATCCAAAGCAGTGAACCATTAGAATTTATTTCAGTTATTCTCTCTATGTAAAAATCAAGCTCAGGCCTCTTATATCCACAGTTTTCACAATAAAAATCACCTAAATGATTATATATAATGTAATTGTATTTATATGGTGTTTTGCATTTCTTGCAGAACTTAGCATCTGCATTTATATCTATCTTGCTTTGATCATTAATTGCACAATCAAAGCCATAATAAATTGTTTTGTTAGGAAGTTTTAAATCACCTAAAAGAGACTCATCACCATTTAGCACAAGTACTGCATCTGGAACTTTATTAATCCCATCTAATATTTTGTTTAGTGTTGTATAAACTTCACCATACCTGTCAAGCTGATCTCTAAATAAATTAGTAATAGTTATTACCTTTGGTGATATAAATTCTGTAACAAGCTTCACATTTGCTTCATCAACTTCAATAACTGCATATCTTTTTTCATCTTTTTTTCTCCACTTATAGTTTGCTGTAAAGCATGATACTATTCCAGGAAGCATATTAGCACCAGTAGCATTTGTAATGACATTTTTGTAACTATCCTTAACCATGTTATATATCATGCTGGTAGTAGTAGTCTTTCCATTAGTTCCTGTTACCAATATAACATCATAACCTGAAGCAGCAGTTTTCAAAACATTGCTGCTTATTTTGAGAGCAACTCTGCCTGGAAAATTTGATCCGCCTTTAAATAAAATTTTAGAGGATTTAATCAGCACTTTAGATACTGCTATACTTAAAAAATCTTTAACGTTTATTTTAAACACATCCTTTGCTATAATTATTGCCCATTAATAAAATAAAAATCATCTTTCAACTGAAAATCTAAATTTATAGATAGCTTATTAAGTTTATTTAAAATATCAGCCTTTTTACTATCAGAAACAGGTGTAGGACAATAATCATTTGTATAATCTACTGATGATATGCTGCATGGAATTATCTTAATACCATAAGAAGAAAGCTTATTATCATGAATTTTAAATTTAGTCTGAAGAATAAAAGTATCTTTATCAATTGGATTTGTATTTCCTCCAAAACAAAAATTGCCCATACTGTAACAAATAATTTTATTATTGTATTTTTCTATACTTTCTATAACGTGCGGATGATGTCCGATTATAAGATCAGCACCATTATCAATAGCAAAATGGGCTATATGTTTTTGAACATCATTTGGAGTATATTCATTTTCTATACCCCAATGAAAGTTTATTATAACAATACAATTTTGATTCTTTAAATCCTGAATATCACTTTTAACTTTCTCTAAAAATGAATCAGAATCTGACCATCCTCCATACCCTAAAAAACCCAGCTTTACACCCTTTACTTCCTTAATATATTTATTGTTCTCACCAAAATAATTAATATTTTCAGCCTTTAAGGCAGTTATAGTATCCTGAAAACCTGTATCACCAAAATCATAAATATGATTATTTGATATATTTACAGCTTCTACTGAACCTGCTGTTAAAATTTTAGCAAAATCAGCCGAGCCTTTAAAATTATACTGAGTTCCAGAACCCTTATCACGCTTTGCTGTAGAGTTTGTAAAAGTAGTCTCTAAATTAACAGTCGTAATATCATCATTTTTAAATATATCTAAAACATTTTTAAAAAAATATGAATAATCGTAATTATATTTCTTTAATGTTCCAGGGAGACTTAATGAAAAATCTGTTTTATCATCCATACCAAGTGTACAGTCACCTGCAGAACTCAATGTAATTTCTGTATCCTCAGCAGCCTTCGTAGGCACTAAAGTTACAGTTGGCGTTGATTGAGGGGTTACTTTATTTGCAGTATTAGATGCAGAGGAAATCACATTTTTCTTTGCAGCATTTGAGTTATTATTATTGAAAATCTTATTTCCTATAACAAATGACACAATGAAAACTGTTAAAATAACTAATGACAAAAATATTGTTTTTATTATTCTCTTTTGTTTTCTCTTTTTCTTTAAATTCTTAGCGTTCAAATTTTTATCCCCCTAGCGTAAATATAAATTCATTTTAACATAATTACATTTTTATTTCATTAATTTAAATAAATTTTCAGATTGAAAGGCAAATTTATTTTAAAATTATAAAGTGGAATTTATTTTAAAATTATAAAGTGGAATTTATTTTAAAATTATAAAGTGGAATTTATTAATACAAAATAATATTATACCAAGAGTGGTAAGTTTACTGAGCTTTAATATAAAAAAATCTAAATCAATGTAAAAATTTTTTGAACCATAATCTGTTTTTTTACATCTATAATAAATAAGAGCTCACATACTATGTTCGGTCACAAAGTTCCACTAAATTTTTAAAAGAAGCTTCTCTCTGCTATCATTTACAAATTAAGTGGAACTAAATGTGACGAACAAAGTATAATTTACTTACAAAGTATACTTTGATATTATTTTTATAGGTGGTGGTATTTTGATTGATGTTAATTTAATAATGGCTGCACAAAATCAGGATGAAGATGCATTTAGAACTATTTTTAATCAGTATTATAAAAAAATTTATAAAACATCTTATTTTATTTTGATGGATAGTAGTCAAGCAGAAGATGTTGTCCAAGAAACATTGCTTCAAGTTTATCTTAAAATTAATAAATTATCTGATGTCTTATCATTTGAAAGATGGGTTTATAGAATAACTGTAAATACTTGTTATGAGTTTATGAGAAAAAAGAATAATAAAAATGAATATTCTTTAGAAGATTTTTTAGAGATTTTCCCAAATTCTTTGGTTTCTGCAGAAATTTCTCCTGAAAATTCAATGATGCAGAATGAACTTCAAAGAAAAGTGTTAGAAGCAATATATAAACTTCCATTAAAACATAGAATTGTAGTTATCCTCTATTACTATAATGATATGAATATTAATGAAATAGCGAATGTTACTAAAAGTCTCCAAGGAACAGTTAAGTCTCGGCTTTTTTATGCAAGAAAGATTTTAAAAAAGTCTCTTACTGAGGAGCAAGCTAATTTTATAGAAAAAAATAATGGAGGTGTTCTTTATGAACATAGATAGATTAATTAAAGATACTTTTGAAACTAATTCTGAAAAAATACCTATGAATGAAGATACTTTAAAAAATATTATAAATGAAACTTTAAGGACGGCAAAACCTAAATATAGTCATCCTAATAAATTTCTAAATAAGTTGAAAATTAATACATTTATTGAAGGTGTTATTTATGTTATTGCTGCGTTTTGCATTATTTCTGTAATAAAGTACAATTATTTAATGCATAATAAAAATCAAACTAATTTTAATAATGCTCAAGTGAAGCAATCGCAGAAAATAGAACAAGAAAATTTTTACAGCAGGAAACTTACAGAATTTTTGAACTTTGAATCTAAAGCATGTACAGGTGTTCCAAATATAAAATCTAATAATGAAGAGTTTAATGATATTAAATCTGCATCTGATAAAGTGCCATTTAAAATTTTAACACCATCTTATATTCCAGAAGGATATAAACTTAACAATGTTGAAGTCAGTTCTACAGATTTAGGAGCAACAGTAAGTCATCAAGTACTTATTACCTATAAATTAGATGATATTACACAATTAACCATTAATGAGAGTGATGATAAAACTGCATTTTCAAGTATCTTTAGCATGACAAACCAATTTGAGAAAATATCAATTAATGGACTTGATGCTTATTCAAATAAGTTATTTGTAAGTAAAGATGATAAAGCAATGGGTGGTGAAATTTTAATTCTTCATAATGGAATATTTTATACTATTTGTTTAAATGATGATATAAAACTTGATACACTTATTGATGTTGTAAAATCAATGAGTATTGAAAAGCAAATATCTGAAATTCCAGATGAAGAGGTAAAAACATATACAGGTAATGATGAAATTAATGCTGTTATACCTTTTTCCATAGATTATCCTAAGTATATTCCAGATGGGTATGTTGAAAGTAAACCTGAAACACTAAGAATTACTAAGAGCAAATCGTTAACTTTTGCTGAGTTAAGAATTAATTACAATGTTGACAGCGATTCTTTTAATCCTAATATTATTTCTATAGCTGAACTAAACATTCCTATAACACAAGAAAAACTTCTTAATAGTTATGAAAAAATAAATATAGGTAATACAAACGCTTGGTTTACTAAGTCAGAAAATAATTTAAACCAATTAATGTTTTTCGCAAATAATAAATTTTACGATATAATGAGTGTTAAACAAGATAAAGATACATTAATAAAGGTAGCAGGCTCCATGCTAAAATAGAGACTTAGCTAATGCTGATATACTATCCTCAGTCACAAAGTTCCAATAAATTTCTAAAAGAAGCTTCTCCTCGCTATCATTCAGAAATTAATTGGAACTAAATGTGATCAAGGAAAGTATAAAAGATCATTAGCTTTTTTATTTTATTTAAAAATAAAGAAAATAAAAAAAATAAAAATATATAGTGTCAAAGTTGATTTTAAATGAATAGTATATATTACAAATGTTGAATAATGAAAAACCTAAGAGAATAAAAAAGTTACTCAAAGGCGGAGAAAGGAGGGAGATTTATGGCAACAGTTTCATTATTAGTACTTTTAGGCATAATTGCTGTATTAGTTGGCTTCTTTGATGGAGCAGGTGCTTTAGTTACACTATTAATTTTAGCAATACTTTATGTAGTATGGTGCCAATGCGGATGCTTATGTCCATGTGGATGTGGAAGAAGAAACTAAATGAAAAATAACATTTAGGAGAGCTTAGATGAGCTCTCCTAAAAAATAAAGATTAAAAGATAAAAAAATAAGGTGGATAAGGAGGATGATTAAATGTCAAGTCATAAGAAACATGATGAAACTAATAACAATTTAGGTGGTTTACTAAACAATATGGATTTTGGAGAATTTATAAAGAATGTTGATTTTACGCAGCTATCCTCTATAATATCTTCATTAAAATCAAATTCTGAAGATGGGGATAAAAGAAAGCTTGTAGATATTAGTGAAGATAAAATAAAAGATGTAATGGACAAATTATCATCAATTGACTTTAATGAGATTTTAAATATGGACAGTTTCAAAAACTTAAATGAAAAGTTAAAAGATTTTAATAAAAAGTAATGAGAGAAAGTATATATAAATTTAATTTATGGTGAGATGTGAAATTGAGAAATTATTATTCTCAATAGGGAGGGAGGGGATTATATGTCAAAGCATCATAAACACAAAATTGATGCACCAGAAACTAATCAAAAATTTCCATTTGAAGATATGCTGAAAAATGTAAATGTAGGTGAAATTCTTAAAAATGTGGACATAAAGCAATTAGCATCAGTTGTATCAAACTTAAAAAGTAAAAAAGAAACTAGAGAAGTAGAGGAAGAAAAGGATATTGAACAAAAAAGTAAAAAGGAAAAGATTATTGAATTATTAGATGATGATGAATTTAAAGATGCAGTACTTTCACTAATTTCAAAATTTAGAAATGCAAATCAGTATGGCGAAGATATCAGCATTTTTGAGAATTCAGAATTACGTTCATCAGTCTATACTGTATTGGAAAAAATACTTTTTATTTAATAAATATGTTTTAATACATTAAATTTTATATTTAACACTATTCATTAATAGAATTATATATTATAATAAAATTATTATTATAATATTTTTTATTATAATATATAATATTCTTGGAGGCAGAAATGGCTATTTATGATTATTTAAGTGTAATTTCCAGTTCACTTTTTTATATATGTATATTTTATACAGCATTAATTTTTATAACATTTATTGTTACAAAGCTATTAAAGATTACAAAATTAGATTCTGTACTATTAAAAATGAGTATAGTTTTGGTTATAGTTTGGATAATAACTGTAGGTATGTATATAATGTCTATATTTAGTATTCCTGTAGGTGCTGCATGATAACATTAATGATTACATATTTTAACCAATATTAGTGTACACATTAATAATGTGAATACTAACTCACAAACACTAATAAGTACATATATTAAACGAAGCTTCTCTCCGCTATCATTTATAAACTAAGTGGAACTAAATGTGACGAACATAGTATAATATATCTTAGAATGGGAATAATAATCTTTGCATAGATTGGAGGGATTATTATGGACCAGCAAGTATATAATGGTATAACAAGTTTTCCACCGTTTGGATACAATTATATTGAATCATTACAGAGAGGCAGCACAGATATGGTAGTTCACGATAGATATAACGTATATGTTAATGATGATTATATTGGTCAAAAAATACTATTATGTGAAAATGAAGATATAAATGATGTGGCATCATATTTGCAAAGTCAAGGCTTTCATGATTTTAATACAAAATTAGAAGGAAATAGTTTTAGTATAAAATGTGATGATGACAAAAAATTAAAAAAAACATTGGATGTATACCTAAGCATAAGATAAATTTATTTAATCAAAAAACCATAAAATCTTACTTATAAAGATTTTATGGTTTTTAACTTTCAATTATATTTTTAAAAACTATCAAATAATAAGTTAGTATTATAACAATCTGTTTATTGATTCACATTACTTGCCTTTTCAAATACCTTTCTCACAATATCTTTAGTTGCAGCACCTTCATGAACTTTCACACCATTAATATAATAAGTAGGAACATAGTAATAATCATATTTATCAGCTATGTTTGGCTCAATACCTTCATCAATAATTTTAACTTCAACATCAGAAAATTTAGAATTTTCCTTTCTTATTTCATCCATCCAAGAAAGAGCCTGCTTACAATAAGGACAAGAATTTAATACGAACATTGTTACTGGGTTCATTTCAATCACCTTCCTAAGTATATAAAAGCATTAGTATTATCTTTTGCTGATTACATAATTCTAACATAATAAAGACTGAATCTCAATGAGAATTTAGTGGAACTTTGTGGCTGATGATAGTTAGTATTATTACAATCTGTTTATTGATTCACATTGCTTTCCGTACCACCAAAATCAGTTAATGATAAAGCATATTTAAGAGGTGTTTCTCTAATATCAATATATTCATCATAATTCATTGATTTAAAGCCCTTAAAGCTTGGAAAAACATTAACTTCAATAAGCCAAAGCTTTCCAGCAGCATCAATTCCAACATCAATTCCAAATTCAGCGAAATGATGACCCATTTTATCAAGACTAGTGCATAAATCTTTACATAAAGTAGTTATTGATTTTTTTATATCATCATAATCTGTCCTTTCAGGAAAAGCATCTTTAAGTACATCATCTAAAGAAACAGCATGACCTCCTTTAGATATGTTTGTAATAAGAAATGGTATTTTTGCTATGCGGCACTCAATTCCGCTGCATTTCCAATTCAAATTTTCATCTTTTTGCATTACGATTCTTATATCAAATATAGAGCTTTGAAATTTTGCTAAGTCTAAACACTGCTGAATTAAGAAGTTTTGAAAAAAATTATTATTTTTCATATAATAATTTTCTAAGGAATTTAAATTATTTATATAAATATCTGCTGGTACTTTGTGTGAATAGTCATGTATAGTAAAACTGTTATTAATTTTTTCAATAACTTGTATTCCTATTCCTCTTGAAAGATTAACAGGTTTTATTATTACTTTACTATACTTAACTAAAAAGTTATGAATAGTATTAAAATTTTTAAGCAATGCAGTATCTGGCAGACATCTTTTTAAGTTTTTGTTTTTTTGTATATATGTAAACATTTCGTATTTTGTAAAACGATAAGAGTTAAAAAGCTTATCATTCGTTATGTTTATCAGCATATCAATAATATTAGAATCAGTATGAAAATTTCTCCTGTAAATGACTTCAGGCAGAGGAAAAATGCCATACACCCATTTTTTTGTTTCATGGTTATAAAAAAGTCCTTCAGTACTATTATTATTCCAATTAATAGATTCAGGTGAAAATCCATAAACTAGTCCACCAATACTATTATAAATTCCAAATCTATCAGAGTATTTGTTCATGTATTCAGGTGTATAGAGATGAGTTTTATTTCCAAGTAAAAATCCAATTACAGGGCCTATTTTTATTATACTTTGATTATAAACCAGCTTATATATAATGTTTTCATTAATTAAAAGGCTATCTGCAAGTTTTGAGGTGATTTGAATATTAATAGGATTATTAAATGTATGTTTATTAATATTGGTAATATTTTCAAAAAGAACAACTTCAGCATAATCTATCTTTTTACCAAAAATCAGCAGAGCTTTATTATTTAAAAAGTTAGCATTATTATTTGGTATTGTTATTATTTTTTTATCCGATATTATAATGTTAATTTTAATCCACAATTAAAAGACACTTCCTAAACAATAGTTATACTTTCCTTGTCACATTTAGTTTCACTTAATTTATAAATAACTTCTTTTAGAAATTTAGTGGAACTTTGTGACAAAGGATAGTATATCATGTTGGTTAATTTAATATTTTAAAACCGCTTAGACCTAAAAGATATCTTACAGGAGTGATTCTAATTTTTTGGTACATTTCATGGTCTTTTATTAAAAGAGGAAGTTTATGATCATACTTTCTGTTTATTTTTAAAATATTTATTCTGTAATCTGCTGTCATAACAGCATCAATACATATATCACCATAAATTTCTTTTGAATCATCTAGCATAGAGCACACTTTATTACAGTTTTCAAATATGTTTTGTTTTAATGCGTCCATTTCTGATTGAGTCAGTTCCATAATTTCTTTTGCTAATTTGGAAAATGATATAAAGTTTGGTTCTATATTATTAGTGAGATTTACAATGATGCCGCTGCATATCCATTTGGAAAATTCATTTTTCTGCATAATTATTTTTAAATTAACTCTTTTATTTTTAACAATCAGAGTATTAATAGAGCTGTTATTAATATTTTCAGTAATTCCTTCAAAATTAAGTTTATGAATAAAGAGAGAATTAAATACTTTATTGTTTACAGCTTCTTTCAGCTGAATTCTTAAATTTCTTGAAAGGGGTACAGTTCTATATATGGCAGAAGGTAAAGGTAATTTAGAATTTATCCATACAGGCTGTTTATTATCATCAATTTTAAAGTAGTAACCATCTACTGAACCATCTTTCAAATCTATACCTTCACTGCTGAATACATATAAAAGTCCATGAATAGATTCATATATTTTTGTATATTCAATCAATTTAGTAAGTTTATTTTCATTTAATTGACTTTTGTGTGAAGCAGCAAGAATTCCAATTACAGGTCCTAAAATTATTTCTTTATCATTAAATTCAACTTGATATAAAATATCAAGAGGCATTTTAAAATAACTTACTATATCAGAAGATATCTTTATAATTTTACGCCCAAGATCAGGAACGATTACAATCTTAATACTATGATTTAATGTTCCAAAAGAAATATATGAATATAAATCTATATTATTACTATTAGAAACTGTATAAAAATATGCAGATATAAATATTTTCCCTTGAGAATCTTCATCAGATACAATTTTATAAAACATGATTTCACCTCGTAAACATTATTTATATAATATATGTATGAAAAATAAAAAAAGTAACCTATAATATTCTTTTAAAATTGAAAAAAACTAGTATAAATGCAGGTGTTTGTTGTATAATTTATATGTAATCTATTAATAATAATTAATAGATAAAGTTTTGAACTTAAATATTATATTGTTATGTTATACTTTCCTAGGTCACATTTAGTTTCACTTAATTTATAAATTATAGCGGAGATAAGCTTCTTTTAGAAATTTAGTGAAACTTTGTGACCGAGGATAGTATAAAATATCATAAAAAATAAAAGGACGGTAATTATGATTATAAGAGAGACATTAATTAGTTTTATGAACGAACAAGCATATAAACCAATGTCAATACAAGAACTAGCAAGAATATTTGACATTAAAAAAGCAGATATGAAAGATTTTCAGAATACTATAAATGACATGGAGAAGAATGGAGAAGTAATTAGAACAAGAACAGATCATTTTGGTGTTCCTGAAAAGATGGGCTTAGTTCTAGGAAAATTTCAAGGACATCAAAAAGGATATGGTTTTGTTATACCTGATGCTGAAAGACCAGACATATTTATACCTTCCTCCTTTGTAAATGGTGCTATGAACGGTGATAAAGTTGTAGCAAAGATAACTAAAGAGGATAATAACGGCAAAAAATGTGAAGGTGAAATAATAAGAATTACAGAAAGAGTTAACAAAACTATCATTGGTAAATATCAAGACAGCAAAAATTTTGGATTTGTAGTACCAGATGATAAAAGAATAGCTCAAGATATATTTATACCTAAAACCATGAAAAAAGATGCAAAAACAGGACAGATAGTTATTGCACAGATTACAGAGTGGCCTGATAATAGAAGAAATCCAGAAGGAAAGATTACAGAAGTGCTTGGAAACTCAGGGGATAAAGGAATAGATATATTAACAATAATAAAGAAATATAAGCTTCCAGAAGAATTTCCGCCAAAGGTAGAGAATTATGCTGAAGGAATTTCTGATGTGATTCCAAAATCCGAATATAAAGGAAGATTAGATTTAAGAGGCACTAAAATAGTTACTATAGATGGAGAAGATGCAAAAGATTTAGATGATGCTGTTTCTATTGAAAAACTTCCTAATGGTAATTATAAATTAGGAGTCCACATAGCAGACGTATCTAATTATGTTAAAGAAAAAAATCCTCTTGATAAAGAAGCATTAAAGAGAGGAACTTCAGTCTATCTTATAGACAGAGTAATTCCTATGCTTCCTAAAAAGTTATCAAATGGTATATGCAGTCTTAATCCCAAGGTAGACAGATTAACACTTTCATGCATCATGGAAATTGATAAAACAGGTAAAGTTCTGGACCATAATATTACAGAAAGTGTTATTAGCACAAGTGAAAGAATGACATATACTGATGTAACAAAAATTCTTAGAGATAATGATGAAGATTTAATTAAACGTTATGATTACTTATATGAAGACTTCAAAACTATGGAAGAGCTTTGCAATATCCTCTACAAAAAAAGAGTTCACAGAGGAGCTATTGATTTTGATTTTGAAGAATGTAAAATAATTCTAAATGAAAATGGAAAACCAATTGAAATAAAGCCTTATGAAAGAGCCATAGCAAACAGGATGATTGAAGAATTTATGCTTGTCTGTAATGAAACTGTAGCAGAGCATATGTTTTGGGCAAATATGCCTTTTGTATATAGAATTCATGAAGACCCTGATGAAGAAAAATTGATGGTATTCAATGAATTTGTCCATAATCTTGGATATACTATAAGATTATCGAAGGAAGTGCATCCAAAAGTACTTCAATCTGTACTAGAAAAGATAAAAGGGAAGAAAGAAGAAACAGTTGTCAGCACATTACTTCTTCGTTCCCTAAAACAGGCTAGATATGCTCCAGAATGTACAGGACATTTTGGTCTTGCAGCAAAGTATTACTGCCATTTTACATCACCTATAAGAAGATATCCTGATTTAATAATTCACAGAATAATTAAAGCTTTTCTAAAAGGCGAAATTGATGATAAACGAATCACAAGGCTTAATACAGAAGTAGAATATGCTTCAAAACAGTCTTCAGAAACAGAAAGAACAGCACAGGATGCAGAAAGAGAAGTAGATGACTTAAAGAAAGCTGAGTATATGACTGAAAGAATAGGTCAAGAGTTCAGCGGTATAATATCCTCAGTTACAAGCTTTGGATTCTTTGTAGAACTGCCAAACACTATAGAAGGATTAGTTCATATCAGCGATTTAGATGATGACTACTACATTTATGATGAAAAGCATCTATCACTAATTGGCGAAAGAACAAAGAAAATTCATAGACTTGGTGATGAAGTCAAGATATTAGTTGATAAAGTAAACGTCGACCTTAGGGAAATTTATTTTAAACTTGTAAGAGATGAAGAGGTTGAGGAAGACGAAGATAATGATGAATATCATGATAATGTTGAGGAAAATCATGATAATGTTGAGGAAAACGAGGAAAATCATTAAATAGATTAATTTTTAGCTTTGATGGAAAAGCAAATTATACTATCCTTGGTCACAAAATTCCAATAAATTTCTAAAAGAAGCTTCTCCTCCCTATCATTCACAAATTAATTGGAACTAAATGTGCCAAAGGAAAGTATAGAGGTTTGTTTTCAATGGTTTTCCTTTGAGAAACCATTGAAAAGAATACTTTCTAATGATATACTATTAAAAAAATGAATTATATGTTTTAAAGTAGGTGATATTATGGCTCGAAGCAAATCAAATAAAACTTTGGCAGAAAATAAAAAAGCTTGGCATGATTACTTTATTGAAGAAAGTATGGAAGCTGGAATAGAACTTGTTGGTACAGAAGTAAAATCAATAAGAGGGGGAAAGGCTAACCTTAAAGACAGCTATGCAGAGGTTCGTAACGGCGAAGTATTCATTAGAAATATGCATATAAGCCCATATGAAAAAGGGAATATATATAACAGAGATCCATTAAGAGATAGAAAACTGCTCCTTCACAAAAGTGAAATAATGAGATTGGTAGGATATACCGCTCAAAAAGGTTATACATTAGTTCCTGTTTCATTGTATCTTAAAAACTGCAGAGTAAAAGTGCAGTTAGCTGTAGCAAAAGGTAAAAAAGACTATGATAAAAGAGATGCAATGCTTGAAAAAGCTGCAAAACGTGATATTGATAGAGAGATGAAAGAAAGAATTAGAAGCTAATAGAGCTTTGTAACTTTGAATAACACATTTAAAAGATTTTGGGTAAAAAATTTTTTAATGGCTGGATTTAACACTTGAAATACAAATGGAATTGTTGTATTATTAAGTAGCAGTTAAGAGAGACATAAAAAAACTAAATATAGAAAACTAAAAATTTTTAAAGTATAAAACATCGTTATTGAGTACAAATACAAAGATAGTTATAAATATTAAATAATTTTATAATTATCTGCCTTATAATAAGGGGGCGTATTTGGCTTCGACGGGGATGCGTTGTATTTAGCAAGCGAGTCGAGGGAACCTGTGGGCCCGCGTCAAAAAACTATGGGAATAAATATAAACGATAACGATAACGTTAATATAGCTTTAGCAGCTTAGTCTGCTTAGCCGTCCTACCTTTGAATACCACGGCTTAGGATAGGGCGCCGACAGTGGTGAAACGAGTCTGAGTAAGCTTTGCCTCAGAAACGGGATTTATGAAGCTACTGATGTATGAACCCTGTC
>JAUZPN010000049.1 GCA_030705885.1 Bacillota bacterium
AGAAATTCCAGCAATAATAATGAATTTAGCAGAAAATGATATGTTGGAAATATCATTAATTGAAAATATTCAAAGAGAAGATTTAAATCCAATTGAAGAGGCATTGGCCTATAAAAGACTTCTAGATGATTTTAATCTTACACAGGAAGAATTATCTAAAAGAATAGGAAAGTCTAGAACAGCAGTTACTAATGTATTAAGATTGCTTAATTTAGATGACAGGGTAAAAGAATATTTAATAGATGAAGTTATTTCAGAAGGACATGGCAGGGCTTTACTTGGAGTTAGTGACAATGATAAACAATATCTTATTGCTCAAAAAATTATTGATGATAATCTTAATGTAAGACAAACTGAATTATTAATAAAAAATATTGATAAAATAGTTAAAAAGTCAGCTAATAGTTCAGAAAATCAGAATATTTATATTATTGATATAAAGGATAAGTTAGAAGATCATTTTGGAACTAAAGTATCAATACTTAATAAGAAAGATAAAGGGAAAATTGAAATTGAATTTTATTCTAATGAAGATTTACAGCGAATCCTTGATATATTAGAAATTTCATAGATATATTATCTTGGGTTATAAGGTTTCAGAAATTTAGAACTATGCCGAATTAAGTGTACCTAAGTAAATTATAATGTATTTATATTAATTATTATACTTATATATAATAGTTAATTAATATTGGTGAAAATAATTTAATGGATAAAATGTTTCACGTGAAACATTTGAAAGGAAGAATTTTAATGAGAGAGATATTAAGTTTATTATCACACGTAGAAATATATATAGTTATTGGACTTGTTGTTTTTAATATATTTCTATTAATATTAGTGATAATATTATTTAAAGCAGTTAGAATTTCACAAAAAAAATATAGAAAGTTTATGAAAGGTGCAGATAATAAAAATATAGAACAAATATTAACAAATATTATAGACCAAACTGATATTGTCAATAAAAATAATGAAGAAGTAAAATCGCAGTTATTAATGTTAAATGAAAAGTTTGATACATGTATACAAAAATTTGCAATGGTAAGGTATAAAGCATTTGAAGATGTAGGTGGTGATTTAAGTTACTCAGTTGCATTATTAGATTATAATAATAGTGGAGTGCTTTTAACAGGAATTTATGGAAGAAATGAAAGTACATCATATGCAAAGCCTATTGATAAAGGTATATCAAGATATGATTTATCAGAAGAAGAACAACAAGCATTAAATGATGCTATTAATAAAAACTAACGTGTTTGTATAAAGCATAGTTGATAAAAATAAGAAGTATTCAAAATATACTTCTTATTTTTATACTTAATATACTATCCTCGGTCACAAAGTTCCACTAAATTTCTAAAAGAAGCTTCTCACCGCTATCATTTATAAATTAAGTGGAACTAAATGTGTCCGAGGATAGTATATAACAAATCCTATTACATTTATTAATTATTAATTTCTTCAAGAAGTGATAATTCATCAATATGTTTTCTGTTATCTTTATTTTTATTACCACCTACTGTTTTAATAATGGAATGATAAATACCTGAAGAGATGATATTAGCTATTTGCATTACTATACTAAGCCTGGTATTTTGTAAAATTGTAAATTCTAAAGAACCAGATACATTTACAATTCCAGTAATACTTAAGTTACCTACAGGTGGTAATTTTTTATTTAAGGCAGCACCTGGAGAAAGAGATCCTTTTTCAATAAATATTTTACCAACATTTTCGATTGAACCAAGGCATGCATCTACTGCTAAAATAAATGGGTTTTCATAATTCAGATTAATTTCAGCTAATGTTTCATTAAAATTTTTAGCATGAATAGGAGTAGTTAAATTACCATATAAAAAAACATCTTTTCTTTCAAGAAACTTTAGTTTTTCACCTACTAATGGACCTAAACAATCTCCAGTTGATCTATCAGTACCAATACATAAAATAATAATTGGTCTATTTTGCTTTACTATTGAAAATAATTCATAGGATATAGCATCACGTAAGTCATCAGCAGATTTTTTATTATTTGAATCAATAATTAGCTTTTTTTCCATAATAAATAATACCTCCTTTAGTAAATTATTAACTATAAGGAGGTATTTTATACTTAAAAATAAATATTTAAGAAACTATTTTGTTTAAACTGTCTAAGAAATAATCTATATCATTATTTTCATTAAATATATTAAAGCTTACCCTTATTGTACCTTGAGGAAAAGTGCCAATAGTTTTATGGGCAAGTGGTGCACAATGCAGCCCAGTTCTACACATAATTCCATACTTAGAATCTAGAAGATAACCAAGTTCAGAGTTATCAATTTTATTAGAATTAAATGATATTACAGGACATCTAGGAACTGAATCATCATGTGCATATACAGTAATACCAGAAATATTTAATAAACCATTAATAGCTCTATTAGTTAAAGATGTTTCCTTTTCACTAATGTAATCTATACCTAACTTATTAATATATTTAACTCCTTCTAAAAGTCCACAAATAGCAGGTGCATTTAAAGTACCACTTTCAAACTTATCAGGTAGAAAATTTGGCTGAATTATACTATCAGAAATACTGCCAGTTCCGCCTTCAATAAATGAAGAACATTGCTCATTAAAAGTATCATCTATAATAAATCCGCCAATTCCTTGGGGGGCCATTAATCCTTTATGACCTGTAAAAGCTAAAGCATTACAATTCAATTTATTAAAATCCATTTCAATTAATCCGGCAGTTTGTGCAGAATCTATTATAAAAAAAATATTATTATCCTTACATATTTTTCCTATTTCTTCTAATGGCTGAATAGCACCAATTATATTAGAAGCATTAGACATAACTACTAATTTGGTATTTGATTTAATACTTTTTTTAAAAAGATTTATATCAATAATACCAAGCGGTGAACATGGCAAAATATCGACTTCAATATTTTTTTGCTTTTGAAGGCTAGTTAATGGCCTAATAACAGCATTGTGTTCCATAGAGGAAGTAATGATATGCCATCCGTCTTTAATAGAACTTTTAAGCAATAAATTTAGTGAATGAGTTATATTAGAAGTAAAGATAACATTTTCAGGTTTATTAAAATTAAATAGATTCATTAGAGATTCTCGGCAGTTTAATACAATTTTATTACCTTCAATTGCATTAGTATAACCGCCACGTCCTGGGTTTGAACCTATATTTGTCATATAATTTAGTACTGAAGAATATACTTCATTTGGCTTAGGAAATGAAGTGGCAGCATTATCAAGATAAACACGCATAAATATACTCCTTTCATAAAATAAATTTATAGTGTAAAATATTATTATACTGTGCTAGGTCACAAAGTTCCACTAAATTTCTAAAAGGAGCTTCTTACTGAAGCTATTTATTAATTAAGCAGGACTAATGTGAATAAATGAGGTATAGTGTAACTTACCTAAACATAAAGTAAGAGAACTAAATGTAACAAGCAAAGTATAGTCTATAAATTTATAGAAATCAAAAATTTCTTCTTATATAAAGTATTTATTATATACAAAAAATGTTCCATTTAAAAAAAACAGCATATAATATATTGAAAAAATTAATTGTATGTATACTATTCTAGGTCACAAAGTTCCACTGAATTTCTAAAAAAAGTTTTTTATCATTATTATTTACTAATTAATTGGAACTAAAGGTGACCTATGAAAGTATATTTATATATTTTAGGAAGGAATGAAGAAAGGGATGGATATAAATGAATCTTATCAATGTACATCACAGTCATTTGAAAAAAATGAATTAGTGATTATAATTGGTTCAGATAAATTTGGTGATGGTGAGAATAAATGGAGTGAAATTCTCATGGAGAGCTATTTATATGCCCTTTCAGAGAGTTCAACTATTCCAAATAAAATAATATTTTCAAATAGCGGAGTAAAGCTTACAGCAGAAGGTTCAGTTGTGCTAGAAAGCTTAAAAATATTAGAATCAAAAGGTGTTAAGATATTAATTTGCGGTGCGTGTCTTGACTTTTATGGATTAGAGAATAAGCTTAAGATAGGTGAAGTTACCAATATGTATGAAATAGCAGATATAATGAATAAAGCATCAAATACTATAAAAATATAATGTGGTGAAAAAAATGGAAAAATATTATTTATTGACTTTTGAGAATACAATATCAGCAATGAGTGCTGAGGAAGTTATTAAAAATGAAAAAATAAAATTAGTTATTATGCCGACACCTACGTATATTACAAAGAGCTGCGGAATAAGTATAAGGATATTAGAAAATGATTTTGATAAAATTAAAAATTTAAAAAATAACAATAGAATAAAGATAAAAGCTGTTTACTTAAGAGAAGAAAATAAATATAATTTAATTAGTGATTTATAAGTTAAGATATACTATTCTCAGTTACAAAGTTCCACTAAATTTCTAAAAGAAGCTTTTTTCGCTATCATTTACAAATTTAGTGGAACTAAATGTGCTTGACAAAGTATAGAATATATAAAGGGAGTGGATATTATTGATAGAATTTAATAATGATGGCATAACATTTTTTAATTACAAAGTGAGTATGGTAGAATTATGGAATTGCGGATTTAAAATAATTAGGATTTTTTTAATTATTTTAAGCATGTACTTAGTTATTAAAATTGGAAGTGCACTTATTAATAAATTTGTAGAGAAGCAAAAAAAATTAAAATATTCTTTAGATATAAAAAAAGCTAAGACTATTGGTGAAGTTCTAAAAAGTATTTTAAAGTATTCAGTATATTTTATAGGTATATTGGGAATAATAACAGAAATATTTGGAAATTTTAGTTTAACATTTGCTGGTATAGGTGGTGTCGCTGTAGGTTTTGCAGCACAAAATATTATAAAAGATGTTATAAATGGATTCTTCATTTTATTTGAAGATCAATTTTCTGTAGGAGATTACATAAATGTTGATGATAAGGGAGGAATTGTTGAAAGCATAGAACTTAGAATAACAAGAATAAGAGACTTAAATGGAGATTTACATATTATTCCTAATGGCCAAATAATAAAAGTAACTAACCATTCTAGAGGTTCAGCTCAAGTTATGGTGGATATTGATGTTAGCTATGAAGAAAACTTGGACAAGGTTATTCAAGTATTAAATAAGGTATGTGAAGACTATAAGCTAAAAAATACTGAAATATTGGATGGCCCTAAAGTACTTGGAATAGGTGCATTAAAAGAGAATAGTATAAGTTTTAAAATAATAGGAAAAACAAGGCCGTTAAAGAATGGTGATTGTGCTATGGAAATTAGAAAAGATATTAAAAAAGCCTTTGACGAGGCAAATATAAAAAATCCATATCCGAGAAGGATAATGATGAAGGAGAAATCAAAAGATGGTGAAAGTGTTTAATATTGGAGATATTGTGGAAATGAAAAAACAACATCCGTGTGGCAGTAAAAATTGGGAAATAATAAGAGTTGGAGCAGATATTAAAATAAAATGCTGCACTTGCAGCAGGATTGTTATGCTTGAGAGAGGTAAATTTGAGAAAGATGTTAAGAAAATGATAGAAGAAAAACTTGACTAATATATAAAAAAAACGTATAATATTTATTTGTAGTCCCTGCTGTGAAAATCACAGCCGTTAGTCCAAAGGGAGGAGGTGTAAATCTAATGAAAAAGTATGAAACTATATTCATATTACATCCAACATTAGACGAGGAAGCTGTTAAAGCTAACGTTGAAAAGTTTAAGGGTGTTATTGAAAATGGTGGTGGTACAATTGACAATGTTGATTCATGGGGTAAGAGAAAACTTGCTTATGAAATCAAAAAAGTTAATGAAGGCTACTACACATTAATTAATTTCAGTGCTGAATCTGAATTACCTAAAGAATTAGATAGAATATTCAGAATTACAGATACTGTTGTAAGACACATTATTGTTAAAGATGAAAAATAGGTGGTGTTTTAAATGAACAAAGTTGTTTTAATTGGAAGATTAACAAAGGATCCAGAGCTTAAATACACGCCAGGAACCGGGACAGCTGTTGCCACCTTTACTTTGGCTATTGATAGAAGATTTTCTAAAGATGGTCAAAAGGAAGCAGATTTTATTAGTATTGTAGCATGGAGTAAAACTGCGGAATTAGTTGCTAACTATATGAAAAAGGGAAGTCAAGTAGGAGTTAGCGGAAGAATACAATCTAGAACTTATGATGCAAAAGATGGTACTAAAAGATATATAACTGAAGTTGTAGCTGATGAAATACAGTTTCTTGATAGTAAAAGAGACAGTTCTTATCAATCATTTCAGGGTGGAGACAGACAGGTAGCGGCCACTAATACAGGCAGTTCAAATGATTTTCCATATCCAGATGATACAGATATGACACCTCTTGAGGGTGACGATATACCATTTTAGCTGACATTAATGAATTGAATTAACATATAAGGGATTTTAATACTTTTTAAATCAACAAACTACGATTTTAAGTAAGGAGGTAGGAAAATGGCTTACAATAGAAATGATAAAGATAGAAATGATAAAGACGGCGGAAGAAAAGGCGGATCAAAAATGAGAAGAATGAAGAGAAAAGTTTGCTCATTCTGCATGGATAAAGCTGTTGATATTGATTATAAAGATATAAATAAATTAAGAAAATATGTAACTGAAAGAGGAAAGATTCTTCCAAGAAGAATTTCAGGAACATGTGCTAAACATCAAAGAGTTCTTACAGAGGCAATTAAGAGAGCAAGAAACATAGCATTATTGCCATTTACAACTGAATAAAATAATTTATTATTAAAAAAAGCTTATCCATAAGAGTATGATATGGGTAAGCTTTTTTTTTTAATAAAATCATATTTGTTAAAAAAATAACTAGATTTTATTTAAAATTTTTAGTATAATTTAAATTGTTGAGGCTTGTAAGAGATTATTGACATTAAAAATATAAAAGTAAATGATTACATAAAGAATTAAAAGTAATTAATAACTATAAGGGGGAATTATTATGTGCAAAAATCAACTAGCAGATGAAAAGTTTAAAGAACTTGAAGAATTTATTAACAATCTGCCTGATAAACAAGGAGCATTAATTGAAGTTCTTCATAAAGCACAAGGTATTTTTGGATATTTACCAAATGAAGTTCAATTATTTGTTGGTGAAAAATTAGATGTACCAGCATCTAAAGTTTATGGAGTAGTTAGTTTTTACTCTTATTTTACAATGAAACCAAGAGGCGAATATGTAGTAAATGTTTGTTTAGGAACTGCTTGTTTTGTAAGAGGAGCTGCTAAAGTTTTAGAAAAAATTGAAAAGAAGCTTAATATTAAAGTTGGAGAAACAACTCCAGATGGTAAGTTTACTATTGATGTATTAAGATGTGTAGGAGCTTGTGGTTTAGCACCTGTAGTTACAGTTAATAATAAAGTTTACGGACATGTTACTGAGGAAGATGTAGAAAAAATACTTAGCGAATATAATTAACAAAAATATATAATGAAAAACATTTATAAATGTTTTCTGTAAAAAAACAATATAGATACTAGACAATTTATAATTGTAAAGTACATAAAAAGAATACAGGAGGGTCAAATATGAATAAAATTAACTCTTTTGAAGAATTACAAAAATTGTATGAAGAATCAAAAGATTTACTTCAATTAAGAGATTTAGATTTCAAAGCAAATACTGAAAAAAAAGATATTCTTATTTGCGGCGGTACAGGCTGCAAAGCATCAAACAGTGAAGAAATAGAAAGTAATTTCAAAGCAGAAGTAGAAAAACTAGGACTTTCATCAAAAATTACCGTATCAATAACAGGCTGTTTTGGATTTTGTGAAAAGGGACCTATTGTAAAAGTTAGTCCTGATGATGTTTTTTACATTCATGTAAAACCAGAAGATGTAAAAGAAATAGTTGAAGAACATATATTAAAAGGAAATGTAGTAGAAAGACTTCTTTATGAAGAACCAAGTTTAAAACAAAAAGTAAAAAAACAAAGTGAAATGTCTTTCTATAAAAAGCAGCATAGAATAGCACTTAGAAACTGTGGACTTATAAACCCTGAAAAGATTGAAGAGTATATTGCTGCAAAAGGATATCAGGCTTTAGGAAAGGTTCTTACATCTATGACTCCTGATGATGTTATTAAAGAAATGATAGAATCAGGTCTTAGAGGACGTGGAGGCGGCGGTTTCTCTACAGGTCAAAAATGGCTTTTTGCTAAGAAGAGTAAATCTGAGCAGAAATACATAATATGTAATGCAGATGAAGGAGATCCAGGTGCATTTATGGATCGTTCAATACTCGAAGGAGATCCAAACAGTGTAGTTGAAGCTATGGCAATAGCAGGTTATGCTATTGGAGCAAGTAAGGGATTTATATATATACGTGCTGAATATCCTCTTGCTATAGATAGATTAAAAATTGCTATTAATGAAGCTCGTGAAGCAGGATTATTAGGCAAAAATATAATGGGTACTGAATTTGAATTTGATCTTAATTTAAAATATGGTGCTGGAGCTTTTGTTTGTGGAGAAGAAACAGCATTAATTCACTCTATAGAAGGTAAAAGAGGAGAACCAACAACTAAACCTCCATTCCCAGCAGTTAGTGGTCTTTGGGAAAAACCAACTTCTGTAAACAACGTTGAAACTTTTGCGAATATTCCTCCTATTATTATAAATGGAGCAAAATGGTACAATCAAATGGGTACTAAAACTTCTAAAGGAACTAAAGTATTTGCTCTTGCTGGAAAGATAAATAATGTTGGACTTGTTGAAGTACCAATGGGAACTACACTTAGAGAAATAATATATGATATCGGCGGCGGAATTAAAAACGGCCGTAAGTTTAAAGCAGTACAGACAGGAGGACCTTCTGGAGGATGTATTCCTGCTGAAAATTTAGATATTCCAATAGATTATGAATCATTAGGATCTATAGGTTCTATGATGGGATCAGGCGGAATGATTGTTATGGATGAAGATAACTGTATGGTTGATATAGCTAAATTTTATCTTGAATTTACTGTAGATGAATCCTGCGGAAAGTGTTCGCCTTGCAGAATAGGAAATAAGCGTTTACTAGAAATATTAACAAGAATAACAGAGGGAAAAGGTGTAGAACAAGATTTAGTTGATCTTAAGGATTTAGCAGAAACAATAAAAGATACATCCTTATGTGGTCTTGGTCAGACAGCACCAAATCCTGTACTAAGTACTATGAAATACTTTATGGATGAATATGTAGCTCATATTAGAGATAAAAAATGCCCAGCAGGTGTGTGTAGTGCATTACTTCAATATCAAATTACTGATAAGTGTATTGGATGTACAAAGTGTGCAAGAAACTGTCCAGCTTCATGTATAACTGGAAAAGTAAAACAAAAACATGTTATAGAGCAGGACAAATGCTTAAAATGTGGAGCTTGTCAAAGTGCATGCCCTGTTGATGCAATAATTAAGAAATAATAGGAAGAGGTGAATATTGTGAGTTTAGTAACTTTAACTATAAATAATAAACAAGTTGAGGTAGAAGAAGGCACAACAATACTTGAAGCCGCAAAACTACTTAACATAAAAATTCCAACATTATGTCATTTAAATTTACATGATTTAAAAATGGTAAATCAAACAGCATCATGCCGTGTTTGCGTTGTAGAAGTTGAAGGAAGAAGAAATTTAGCACCAGCATGTGCTACACCAGTTTTTAATGGAATGGTGGTAAAAACTAATACTATAAAAGCAATAAAAGCAAGGAGAACAGTAGTAGAGCTTTTACTTTCAGATCATCCAAAGGACTGTTTAACTTGTGAAAAGAATACAAATTGTGAGTTGCAGGCTTTAGCAGCAGATTTAGGTGTAAGCAATATAAGATATGAAGGAAAAATTTCAACATATCCAATAGATAATTCAAGTAAATCAATAGTAAGAAATTTAGATAAATGTATATTATGCAGAAGATGTGAAACTGTATGTAATAAAGTTCAAACAGTTAATGTTCTTTCAGGTGTAGACAGAGGATTTGAAACAGTTGTTGCTCCTGCTTTTGGACTTCCAATGACAGAAACATCATGTACATTCTGTGGTCAGTGTGTAGCAGTTTGTCCTACAGCTGCTTTAACAGAAGTAAATAATGTTCCTGAAGTATGGAGAGCTCTTAAAAATAAAGATAAATATGTAGTTGTTCAGACAGCACCAGCAGTAAGAGCAGCTCTTGGAGAAGAATTTGGTTATGAACCTGGAACAGATGTAACAGGAAAAATGGTATCAGCTCTTAGATCTTTAGGTTTTGATAAAGTATTTGATACAGATTTTGCCGCTGATGTTACAATAATGGAAGAAGCTTCAGAGTTTGTTCACAGACTTCAGCATGGAGGAAAACTTCCAATATTAACAAGCTGCTGTCCAGGATGGGTTAAATTCTTTGAACATCAATTTAGCGATTTATTAGATGTTCCATCTACATGTAAATCACCACAAGAGATGTTTGGAGCAATAACAAAATCATATTATGCTGAGAAAATGGGAATAGATCCTAAAAATATAATGATTGTATCTGTAATGCCATGTCTTGCTAAAAAGTATGAAGCAGCACGTCCTGAATTTGGTAAAGATGGTGTTCAGGATGTTGATGTAGTAATCAGTACTAGAGAACTTGCTAAAATGCTTAAAGAAGCAGGAATTGACTTTAATTCATTAGAAGATGAGAATTTTGATAATCCTCTTGGAGAATCTACAGGAGCATCTGTAATATTTGGTACTACAGGTGGTGTTCTTGAAGCAGCTCTTAGAACTGCATATGAATGGCTTACTAACAGCACACTTGAAAATGTAGATTTTGAACAGGTTCGTGGTATAGAAGGCATAAGAGAAGCTACAGTTAAAATTAATGATTTAGATGTTAAAGTAGCAGTAGCACATGGACTTGGTAATGCTCGTAAATTACTTGAAAAAATAAGAAGTGGAGAAGCTAATTATCATGCTATTGAAATAATGGCATGTCCTGGTGGATGTATAGGCGGAGGCGGACAGCCTTACTTAAAAGGTGATATTGAAACCTTAAAGGCAAGAGCTTCAGCTATATATGGAGAAGACAAGAAAAAGACAATAAGAAAATCTCATGAAAATCCAGAAGTAATTAAATTCTACAAAGAATATATGGGAGAACCATATGGTGAAAAAGCACATGAGCTTTTACACACACATTATGTTAAGAGACAGAAAATGTAATTTAGGAAAGTATAGTATAATATAAAGAAGATTTATATTTAAATAAAAAAACAGCATTAATATTAATTAATGCTGTTTTTTTATCTTATCTTTTTTCACCAAAAAAGAACAGTGCAACAGTTCCAGGACCTGAATGACTTCCAATTACAGGGCCAACATTATTTATTATAACATCTTTAACTTTAACTTTTTCAAGAATGATTTTTTGTAAATATAAAGCATCCTCTAGACAATCACCATGACTTATAGCAATGACACTTTCTTCTGGGTTAACAATTCTTTCAAAAAGCATATCAGCTAACATTTTTAAAGATTTCTTTCTACCCTTAACCTTTGTAACAGGCATTAATCTGCCTTCATTATCTACATGAAGTATAGGCTTAATGTCAAGCAGCGTACCTACAACTGCAGTTGCACTAGAGATCCTGCCGCCTCTTTTAAGATAATTTAAATCACTTACAGTAAACCAATGGTTGAGCTTTAATTTATTTTCTTCTACCCAAGCTTCAACTTCATCTTTAGGATGACTGCTTTTAAGCATATTATATGCATAATAAATTAACAAACCTTCACCAAGTGAAGCACATTTACTATCAATTATTGTTATATCTGCATAAGGGAACTTATCAATAATTGCATTTTTAGCTACAATAGCATTATTTAAGCTGCCGCTTAGAGCTGATGAAAAACCTATATAAAAAATTGGCTTTTTTTCCATCACAAACTTAGTGAAAATTTCCATGTATTTAAATGTATTTATTTGAGAGGTAGTTGGTTGTTCACCAGCTCTCATTTTAGAATAAAACTCTTCATGGCTTATGCTGCCACCAAAACTATCTTCATATGTATTATTACCTATAGTTGTTGTAAGATAAACACCTGGAAAATTATTTTCCTCTACAAATTTTAAAGGCAAATCGCAGCATGAATCTATAATTAATACAGTATCCATAATAATCTCCTTTTAATAAATTATTAAAATATAGTTCTATTATATACCATTTCATACAGATAGCAAATGAAAAATATTTTTATTAAAAACAAATTGAATTTATATAAATTTAATAAAATTGAAAATATTACATATAATATATTATTACAAGAATATTGAAATCAGTTTTATTAAATTTAAATATTTTTATACTTGCCATATTGCATAAATAAGTAAAAATCACTACAATATATTTATAGGGTAAAAAGGGGATGGTTGAGTATGAAAAGAGAAGATTTGAATATTATGTCCAATGTAAAAGTGATAGAAGAACTAAAAGCACAGCTTTTATGTATAATAGGTGATTTTTACAGGCTTCTTACTAAAGGAAGCAATGTTGCACAGGAAGCAATTTTAGATTGTATTTCCGGGGCAATAATTTTATTATATTTATTAGGAGAGAGACTCGGGTATTCTTATGCAGCAGTTGATGATAATTTGAAGAAAAAGTTAAAAACTGGAATAATAGAGGAAGACGATATTGAAAAACAAGGAAAAGATTTAAGCAGATTATATACTCACATCAAGGAAAGAATCTAAAAGTTTTTTATAAAAAATGCAAGGAGGGTTTATGGAAAACCGCACAAATAAAACTAAGCCAATAGTAGAGGCAGGAATTATAACTGGGATTGTGGTTGTATTATCATTGATAGATGGGTACTTGAATGTTTTATCTTTTATAGGAATATTCATTACACCTATACCAATAGCAATTTTATATTTAAGACATAATATAAGAATTACATTAATGTCTATCTTATGCAGTACTATATTAGTAGCAATATTATTTAATCCTATATCTTCAGTATCTTTAGCTATTATATATGGATTAACGGGCATAGCATTGGGGTACTGTATAAAGAAAAAACTGAAAATGTCACAAGTATTACTTATAATGACTGTAGTATCAATTATAACAATAGTTCTAAATATATCTATATACATATTGTTAATAAGTAAAACTAGTTTTGCAACATATATAAACAGTTTTTTAAGTCAATATCAAAATTCTTTAGATGAAGCTGCTAAAATAAGTGAAGCATCAGGGCAGCCTAAAGATGCTGTAGAATCATTAAAAAAAATATTTACAGGTCATTTTATTACAGTTTTAATGATGCCAATGCTTATTTTAAATTGTTTTTTTACTGGATATTTAAATTATTTAATTACAGAAAAGATTTTGAAAAAATTAAAATATAAAATTGAAAGTATAAATGATATTAAAAAGTTTTATATAAACAATAGAATGGTGGCTTGCATGATAATAATTGGAGCTATTGGGTTTATATTAAAAATGGAAAATATAGCAATTGGCGAATATATCTATTATACTGCTCTTATTGTTGGGCTTACAGCTTTAACCATCGATGGTGCTGCATTACTTATATATGTACTTAGAACAAGGTTTAAACTCAATAAATGGATTATAATATTAATTATAGCTTTAACTTTAACTATTACAAATGGAAACATAGTGGTCGTTTATATATTTGTTGGTATACAAGATATGATTATAGATTTTAGAAAGCTGGATCCAAATAGATTATTTAAAAATTTTAATAAATAATATTAAATGCACCAAGGTATTTCATTCGGAGGAAAATGATGGAAAATAAATTTAAATATTTCACTCCTAACAATAAAATTTATATGATAATAATTGCTTCACTAACTGCAGTTTTATTTATTTATGGTCATAATTATGCAGGTGTTGCAGCATTTATAATATGTATTGTTCTTTTAGTATACAATATAGAGAATTCTAGACGCAAAAAAGGTGAGTGGAAGAAATTTATTGAAAACTTTTCAGGAAGTCTTGATAGTGCTACAAGAAATACTCTTCTTAAATTACCTTTTCCGTTAATTATGATTGATGTAAGCGGCGGAATCTTATGGTATAATCAAAATACGTCTAATATGATTTTGGGGGAAGATGTACTTGGTGGGAATATAAAAGATGTTATTCCTGCATTAAACTTAGCTGATGTAACTAAAAATAATGTTTCATTTATTAAAAATGTGAAGGTTATGTCTAATATATATAATATAAATGTAAGCATTATTAATAGCAATGATGATAACATTGGAGAAAATAATATTATATTATTGTATTTTACAGATGTTACTGAAAATAGTAATCTTAAAATGTATATTGAAGAAGATAAAGAATGTATTTTACTTGTTGAAGTTGATAATATGGATGAAGTTATAAAAAGTACAGATGAAGATAAAAAACCTCTTATTATTGCTGAAATTGAACAGACAATAAACAGCTATGCTCAGAGATTAAATGCAATGCAGAAAAAATATTCTCAAAGTAAATATATAATGGTATCACAGAATAAAGATATATTAAGTGAAATGGAAAGAAAGTTTGACATACTTGATACTATTAGAGAAATTGAAAAAAGTAATATGCTTACAGTAACAATCAGCATAGGTATTGGAAAAGGAGGAAAAACTCCATTAGACAATTATAAGCTGGCATCTTCTGCAAAAGAATTAGCACTTGGAAGAGGCGGTGACCAAGTTGTAATAAGAGATGGTGAAGAGCTTTTCTTTTATGGAGGTAAATCAAAGGAATTTGAAAAAAGAACAAAGGTAAAAGCAAGAGTTATTGCAAATGCTTTAGTTGATTTACTTAACAATACCGAAAAGGTGTTTATAATGGGTCACAAAAACATGGATATTGATTGTCTTGGTGCTGCTATTGGAATTAACAGTATAAGTAAATTAATTTGCAGTGAAAGTTATATAATACTTGAAAAATATTGTAATGCTATTAAAATTATGCTTGACAAATTTGAAAATAACAGTGATTATAAAGATACATTCATTAGCAGTAAAGAATGTGAAATCATAGCAGATGAAAGAAGTCTTCTTATAATTGTTGATGTCCATAATTATAGTTATGTATATGATCCTGAATTAATTAAAAAATTCAGTAAAATTGTTATAATTGATCATCATAGGAAATCTTCTGATTATATTGAAAGAGCTACTCTTAGTTATGTTGAGCCTTATGCATCCTCAGCTTCTGAATTAGTTACTGAAATGATACCATACATGGTTGAAAATACTAAAATAGGTTCTTTAGAAGCAGAAGCATTACTAGCTGGAATTATTTTAGATACAAAAAATTTCTCATTTAAAACAGGAGTAAGGACATTTGAGGCAGCAGGTTACTTGAGAAAGCTAGGAGCAGACACAATTGATATAAGAAGAATGTTCTCAAATGATTTTGAATCATACTTAAAAAAGGCAGATATAATAAAATCTGCTATAGTTAAAGATGGTATTGCTATTGCAGTATGTCCGCCTGAAATAGAAGATAATGTATTGGCTGCTCAAGCTGCGGATGAACTGCTAAATATTACAGCTATCCAAGTAGCCTTTGTTCTTGTTAAAATAGGAGATGATGTAGTAGTTAGCGGAAGATCATTAGGTGATATTAATGTTCAGGTTATTATGGAATCCTTAGGCGGGGGTGGACATATGACTATGGCAGGAACCAGACTTAAACATTGTGGAATTCAAGATGCTAGGATTAAAGTAGAAGAAGCCGCAGAAAAATATATAACGGAAGGTGATTATTAATGAAAGTAATATTATTAGGAGATATAAAAGGTGTTGGAAAAAAGGGTCAGGTTATTAATGCATCAGATGGTTACGCTAGAAACTATTTATTCCCAAAAAAATTAGCTGAGGAAGCTACAGATAATAATATTCATTCTTTAAATTTAAAAAATGAAGCTGAAAGAAGGAAAAAATTAGCTGAAATAGAAGCAGCACAGAAACTTGCAGATGAAATAAAGGGCAAGGAAGTAAAAATAGCAGTAAAATCAGGAGAGAATGGAAAACTATTCGGATCCATAACAGGAAAAGATATTTCAGATGAATTAAATAAGCAGTATAAATTTAATATAGATAAAAAGAAAATAGTTGCAGATACTATAAGACAGCTTGGAACTTATGATGTTGAAATAAAAATTTATCCAGAAATATCTACAAAGATAAAGGTTAATATAATTGAACAATAAATTTTTGGTAAACTCAAGATGCAGAAAAAAGTTGTGAACATATGAGGATAACCAAAAAATAGTTTATTATCTTTAATTAAAATAAAGTAAAGGCTAAGTGAGACTTCTTAGATTTTTACGTGCATAGGGGGAATGGGTTTGAAATCACAATTTAATTTTGCAGAACATAAAGAAGATACTGTTGAAACTATGCCAATAGAAATTCAGGTTGATGTTTTATTGGACTTAATAAGAAAAGTAATGGATGATGCGAATTTTAAAGCAAATATTCAAAAATATAAATTACAGAGGCTTATTAATGGTAAGGATATTTATAAAAAAGTATATGCAATGAATTTGATAATAAGCGAAGGCAAGGGTCTCAAAGCTGTACCTGATTCAAAAAGTATTTATGATGCTTTAGAGGATACAAATAAGTGGTTAGCAGAGGCTGTAGCAAAAAGGTATGTACAGAGTGAAATAGAAAGAGAAGTTGACAGGCTGCTTGAAGAAAAACAAGAAAAGTATGTTGAGGAAATAAGGTTAAGTATTTTAAAAAAACAAAAAGGACCTGAAAATGCAAAAACATTAAAAAAATATGCAGACCTTGAAGTACTTGACTCAAAGAAACTTACTAGAAATATTCAAAATCTTTTAAGACCAGAATCTTTCTCAGAAATTGTTGGACAAGATAGAGCTATAAAATCATTAATTTCTAAAATGGCATCACCATTTCCACAGCATATAATATTATATGGACCTCCAGGGGTTGGAAAAACTACTGCAGCAAGACTAGCTTTAGAAGAGGCTAAAAAATTAAAAGATACTCCTTTTCTTGATGATGCTAAATTTATTGAAGTAGATGGAACTACATTAAGATGGGATCCACGTGAAATAGCAAATCCTCTTTTAGGATCGGTGCATGACCCTATTTATCAGGGTACAAAAAGGGATTTAGCTGAAACAGGAACACCAGAACCTAAAACAGGACTTGTTACAGAGGCTCATGGAGGAGTCCTTTTTATTGATGAAATTGGTGAAATTGATGAAATGCTCCAAAATAAACTTTTAAAAGTACTTGAAGATAAAAGAGTTGAATTTTCATCATCTTATTATGATCCTGATGATGAGAATGTACCTAAATATGTTAAGTATTTATTTGATGAAGGTGCACCTGCAGATTTTGTTCTTATAGGAGCTACAACAAGAGAACCTTATGATATTAATCCTGCACTTCGTTCAAGGTGTACAGAAGTTTACTTTGAACCATTGTCACCTAAGGATATTGAAAAAATAGTAGTGAATGCTGCGGATAAGCTTAAAATAAAGCTTGAAGAAGGAATCCCTAAGTTAATAAGCAGATATACTATTGAAGGAAGAAGAGCAGTAAATATATTAGCAGATACTTATGGATATGTTATATATAATAATAAAAAGGGCTATAAGAAGCAGAATATAAAGGTTACATTAAAAGATGTTGAAGAAGTCTTATCTATCAGCAGAAGAACTCCTTATGAGGAGCTTAATAATGATAGTGAATATGAGATTGGACATATATATGGTTTAGGTGTAAGCGGTTATATAGGTTCAACAATAGAGATTGAAGCAGCTGCTTTTAAAGCTAAGGAAAGCGGCAGTGGTCATGTAAGATTTAATGATACTGCAGGTAGTATGGCTAAGGATTCAGTTTTCAATGCTGCATCATTAATCAGAAGAATTTCTGATGTAGATATAAATGATTATGACATTCATGTAAATGTAGTAGGGGGAGGAAATATAGACGGCCCTTCTGCAGGAGTAGCTATTACTATATGTATAATGAGTGCAATTTTGGATAAACCTATAAGGCAGGATATTGCTGTTACTGGTGAAATGTCCATAAGGGGAAAAATAAAGCCTGTAGGCGGAATATTTGAAAAGGTATATGGTGCTAGAAGAAAAGGCGTAAAACTTGTTATTCTGCCTGAGGATAATGCTAAAGATGTACCAATGGGATTAACAGATATTGAGGTAAAAACAGTAACAGATATTGAAGAGTTAATAAAAATAGTTTTTAAAGAAGAATAGCTTACATTTAAGGGTTTGCACTTGCAAACCCTTAAAAAAGCAAGAAAGGTAAGATTAAGAATGGATATGCCATTAAAAATAATGCCTCAAAACTTGGAGGCAGAGCAGTGTGTGTTAGGTGCTATGATAATGGATAAATCAGCTATAGCCGAGGCAGCTGAATCATTGAAAAGTGATGATTTTTATAGGGATTCTCATAAAATTGTTTATGAAGTTATTATTCAAATGTTTCAAAAAGATATACCTATTGATATAGTTACATTAACAGAAAATCTTACATCAAAACAGAAGTTAGAAACTATCGGAGGTATAACTTATCTGACTGAAATCTGCAATTCTGTTTTTTCTACTGCAAATTTACGGTCATACATAAAAATTGTAGAGGATAAATCTCTGCTTAGAAAGCTCATAAAAGCATCTTCTGAAATTATAGAGGAAAGCTACAATAAGCAGGATAATGTTCCTGAAGTCCTGGATGGTGCTGAAAAAAGAATTTTTAATATAGCTGAAAATAGGGTTACAAGCGATTTTGAACCTATGAATGTAGTACTTGAAAGAGGCTTTTTAGAAATTGAGAGAATATATAATAACAAAGGTCAAATAACAGGCGTGCCTTCAGGGTTTCCAGAGCTTGATGCAAAAACTTCAGGCTTTCAAAAAGGTGATATGGTTCTTATTGCAGCAAGACC
>JAUZPN010000005.1 GCA_030705885.1 Bacillota bacterium
AATACTATCCCCAATCACAAAGTTCCACTAAATTTCTAAAAGAAGCTTCTCTCCGCTATCATTTATAAATTAAGTGGAACTAAATGTGACAAGGAAAGTATAGTATACATATCAGTCAATAATCAGTTCCTTAATTATCCACATGAGTACATTGTACCACTATTTAATAAAATTTGTACTAATATTTTATTAAATTTATACTAAATTTTTGTTTACCTTTCATTATATATTATGATAAAATATATACCACAAATATAATTAAATCTGGATGTTTGTTTGTATATTATAATGGATTGGGGAAATAATATTAATATTCAAATATATGGGAAAAATTTTATGGATACAGAATTATTAGATATATTAAAGTCTATTAAACAGGATATTTCTGACTTAAAATCTGGTCAGCAGTTAATGAACCAAGATATTTCTGATTTAAAAGCTGGTCAACAGAGACTAGAAACTAAACTTGATCATGTATTTGATCAAACTGCTTATCTAACAGAATTTAAAACTGAAGTTACCACAAAATTAAATACTATTGAAAACAGCTTAAATACTATTGAACTTATCACCTCTAAAAATTGGAATGAAATTGCAAGTTTAAAAACAATGAAAAAAACGCCATAAATTGTTCCCAAATTAATTATAGGACTTAAACTATTGTAAACCCTTATTTCCCCATCTACAATAATACTATAAACCTCTTCATATAAACCCTTATTATTCTCTAAACTTTTCACCAAATCATCAAACAAAGTATTATTCTCATCCCTATATAGATTTAATTAATCCCATCCTCAAAAAATTTTCTGCCAATTTTATTGCTCTTCTATTTTCTCCTGTATCTATCCCTTTTTCCTCTGAAGCCTTCAATTCTGCCTTATGATCTCTTAATATTTTAAGTTCATTTTCATATATTTTCCGCTCATCATTATTTAAACTCATTATATTAAGCTGCTCTATTGCCTTTTTTATTGGAATAATTTTCATGTCCCCATAGCCCTTTAAAGTATTCCATTAATGCTGCACAAAAAAGTGGATGATATTCTATTGATTTATTATCTACTTCCATCTTTTGTTTCTCCGTTCATTTTTTCTTATTCTTATATTATCCTTAGTAACAAAGTTCCAATAAATTTCTGAAAAAAGCTTCACCTCGCTATCATTCACAAATTAATTGGAACTAACCATGTTCAAAGAAAGTATATTGTATTTATATTTTACCAAATACTTAATTACTATTCAATAATCTTTGAATTTATTAATTTTCAAGGACTCATTTACACATCATTTTTTATATAAAAAATGAGCATCACTAGCTATTTCTTCAGCTATTAAGGCTCATTCAAGTATTCTTTCATCTTCTGTTTTTCTGCTTTCACTATCTATTGCTTTAACCTGTACTGCTAACTTATTTATTCTATCATTCAAGACATCTAGTTCATCAGAACTTAGATTATTTTCTTTAGCCTCCTCAATTAGATGCTTCATTTGCAGCAGCTTCTCCTCAATGATATCCAGCATCTTCTGTCTGTACTGTACCCACTTAAGTTCCTGTTCCAACTCATTCTTTAATTCTTCTTTTTCATTCATCTTCATGTTCTTGCCTCCAAATGCTGTCCAAGGTTATGGTATACTGCAACATTCTTCATTATTCCTGTTATTTGAGTGCCGGTTTCCCCAAGTAACAGTTGCTTATGCTATGCTCTTATATATATCATAAACTCTTTCAATTATACTGTCATTTATATCATCTTTTGAAAAACATTTAACTTTATTATTTCTACCCTCAATTTCAATATCAATACGATTTTTTAAATACCATATAGTAATAATATTTTTGTTTTTCATACCTTTTCCTGCCTTGCCTTCTTCAATAAGGGAAATCGGTACAAGTATAATTGGCTTATCTCCTCTTTTTTGAATCATACATTTAATTTCTGGTATTTCTAAAATCTTACTAATTTAATAATGACTTAAGTCTTTTTTTTGCTGGTTCATAATAAACACATTTTCTATAATATTCTATAGCTTTTTCTCTAAAACCAAGCACATCATATATAACCCCTATATTATAATAGGAACTATATGTAGTTATTCCTTCAACTTTAGAATATTGAAATTTAGTACATTCTAAAAAACTTTTTACTGCTTCTGTAAATTTAGCATTATTCATATATATTAACCCCATGATAAAATGAAAATCAGCAAAATTTAAATAAATTTTAATAAAGTTTTCTAAAATAAGAGCATCCTCATACCGTTCACTATTAATCAGCGAATACCCATATGTTTCCACTAAATCCTCAACAAATTCTAATCTATAATCTATCTGCAAAGATAATGCCTTTTCAAAATATAAAGCTGATGTTTTATATTTTTCAAGCATATAATAAGACTTACCTAATTGATAATAATAGTATGGTGATTCAGAGTTTTCTTTTACAGCTTCTACTAACAAATTAATATTTCTTATAAGTTTATTTGTTCTATTTAATGCTTCATTTGTATAACCTATATGCTGTGCAGTTATATCAACAATATCCGTTTCATAAGTTTTACTGTTCAAAGCTACAAGCTGCTCATGAATTATTCCTTCATAATGAAAATAGTCTCTATTAAAAAGTCTATTTACTCTTTCTATATATTTCTTATTTTCTTTAAAATCTCTCATTATATTAATTCTTTGAATTCTACCTACTTTATTGTTATTTGAAGGTTCATTAATGAATTCATATACATTATTTCTCATAAAATCTGTAACAAATTCATCTGCATCTAAAACAACTATCCAATTATTTGAAGCTTTAAATATAGAGAAATTCCTTGCCTTTGAAAAATCATTACACCATTTAAAGTCATAAATTTTATCTGTAAATTCTGATGCAATAATCTTTGTATTATCAGTAGAACCTGTATCTACTATTATTATTTCATCTACAAAAGCTGCTATTTTTGATAAACAATTTTTAAGATTTTGTTCTTCATTTTTGACTATCATACATAAAGTTAACATCATAGTTATCTCCCTTAATGCCCTTTCAAAAAATTCTTAAGATGTTGTTGCTAAAGGATTTTTCTTTTTCCTCTAAAAACAGTATCACTTTAAATTTTTCTTTATCCACTTTTCCGTTTCTTTAATCCCTTCTTCTAATGTAAACTCTGGTTCCCATCCCATAATATTCTTAGCTTTTGAATAATCACATTTTAGCTTCATAATCTCACTTTGTGGATGAATATGCTTTACATGAATAATTTCAACTCTATCTTTTGTTATAATATTGGCTAACTCATTTATAGTTACATCTCTTCCAGTTCCTGCATTTATCACTTCTCCATTAACTTTATCAGAGTATCCTGTCATAACTACAAATCTTGCACAATCTTTAACATAAAGCAAATCCCTAGTTTGTTCTCCAGAACCATAAATATTAATATTTTTACTATATAGTGAATTTTTTATAAAAATAGCAACTACACCACCCTCACCGCCAGTTTTTTGGAAAGGTCCATAAGTATTGAATGGTCTTATAACAACCGTTGGAAGTTTGTATGCATTATAATAAGAAAGAACCATATTTTCTGCTGCAATCTTACTGCCGCCATATGGTGATACTGGCTTTATTGGATGATTTTCATCTATACCATTATCATTAGCTAAATCATAAACCATACATGTACTCATAAATACTAATTTGCATGGATAAACATCCTCATTAGAATCTAAACACCATTTATCTCCCTGCATGCTTCCGTTTTTACCAAACATCTGAGTTTTTGCTCTTTCAAGTATATTGAAGGTTCCTACTGTATCATTAAAAAAAGTAGTTCTAGGATCATCTATGCTATCTTGAACATTTATAGATGCTCCCAAGTGATATATAATATCATATTTTTCTTTAAATACTTCATCCAAATCCATTTCATTTCTTATATCACCTTTAATAAATTTAAAATTTTTTCCAGTAAACTCTTCTATATTTTCAAGTCGCCCATTCGATAAATTATCTAATGCGATTACACTATGACCATCGTCTAATAACTTTTTAACTACCCATCTTCCAATAAATCCTGCTCCTCCAGTTACTAATATATTCATACAATTATTCCCCCTTAAAATTCAAACCAATACTCTAATTACTATTTGAAATTTAGAAATTGAGATTTCAAATAAATCTAAGCTAATATTCTATATCAACCATCATTCCAATATAACACTTATGATTACTTATGTATCATATTTTCCATTATTACTTCCACTATCCTTTTAGCTCCATTACCATCAACAGTTTTTTTAGCATTATTAGATAGTTCACTTCTAGTTACATAGTCATTACATAAACTAATTAAACTTTGTAGGAAAATATCTTTAGATAATTTATTATACCAACCCAAATTTTTTATCATACTTAACTCATCCATTTTATTAGCTATCTCTTGTTGATTGTCTGCAAGTATTAACCCTAGAGTTGGAACTCCGCAAGATGCTAATTCGTACAAAGTACTGCCACAAGCTGAGATAGCTAAATCACATTTATTCATAATTTCAAACATATTTGCATTATAATACATACTAATTTTATCACCTTCAAAGTTCTTTAAAAGGTTTTCTTTATCAAATGAAGGTCCTACTACTACATGAAAATTATAATCCAATAACTTTACATAAGTTAAAATTTTTTCAGTAACATGATATGGATCAGCACCACCTACAGTTATCATAATATCATGTATTTTATAATTTATATACTTTTTAGGAACGTTTATAAATTCATCTCTTAACATAATGTACTGTGAACCTACAATCAGCTTAGTATTATCATTAACCTTATATTTAAAATCAGCAGCATCTATATTAGGATTAATTAAAAAATCAACATTATAATAATATAAGTTCATATCATCTATATAAGCCGTTTTAGAAAAAACTTTTTTAGTTTCATTAAAATATTCCTCATCTATATCATAACTATCAGTAATTAATAAATCTGCTTTTATGCTCTTCAAATCCTCCAGAAGAAAATCTTCTCTTATAGTTTTAACAACGAAACCCTGTGATTTTACCTTTTCAATACCTATTTTATATTTATCACTTAAGTAATTATCTACTCTGCATATATAAAAAACATCATTAATTTTAGATAGTTCTTTTGCTAAAACCAACGTTCTCATTATATGTCCAAAACCAATATTAGATCCTCCATCTGCTCGAATAGCTATTTTCATTTAATTACACCAAACCTTCTTCTTTAAGCAATTTCCTAACTTGTTCTTTATTTATAACATTTATATCTGATGAGTTGTAACTTCTTATTTCAGTTCTTTTATATTTATTATAAAATTCATGTAAATTTTCTGAGTATGATAACGTCAAAGGTAACACCGCATACATAGAACCTAAATCAAAAGCGAACTCTGATTCTTCCCTTGTCATAAGTTCTTCAAACCTTCTCTCTCCAGCTCTAAGTCCAATAGTCTTTAATTCAACTTCTTCTTTTCTTATATTAAGCTTTTTACAAGTTTCTTCAACTACTACTTCTGCAAGATCATACAATTTAATTACTGGCATTTTTAATACAAATGCTTCTCCACCTTTAGATTTTTCACCAGCATCCCTAATAAGTCTAACTGCCTCTGTTAATGTCATCATAAATCTAGTCATTTCAGGATCAGTAACTGTAATTTTTCTATTTTGTTCAATTTGTTTCTTGAAAAAAGGAATTACTGAACCCCGAGAACCCATTACATTTCCAAATCTAACTGCTACAAATTTAGTATTAATTGTACCTTTGTTAAAATTAGCAGCTTGAACAAGTTTTTCAGCTAAAAGTTTAGTAGCTCCATAAGAATTGGCTGGATTAATTGCTTTATCTGAACTTGTAAAAACTACACAATCGATATTGTAAAATGCGGCAGCTTTAATGACGTTTTCCATTCCTATAACATTGGTTTTTATTGCTTCTTCTGGATTATATTCGCAAGCCGGAACATGCTTCATAGCTGCTAAATTAAATACTACATCTATATCGTTCATTGCCCTTTCTACTCTCTCATAATCTCTAACATCACCAATCAAAAATCTAAATTTACTTTTGTCATTCAGTTCATTTTCCATTATAAACTGTTTATATTCATCTCGACTAAAAATTCTTATTACTTCTGGTTTCTGTTTTACAAGTTCTTTTACTAGCCCTTGACCTATAGTACCAGTTCCACCTATTATCAAAATCTTTTTACCTGTATAGTATCCCATATTAATCCTCTTTGCATCTCCTAATTTGTTTATTTATTTAAATAATTGTCCAGTTTGTTATATAAGTCATTTCTATCTTTCATTACACATATATAATATCCTTCTCTATCTAGTGAATTTTTAAGAGTATTATCTTTTGGATTAGTATCAATAGAATATCTAATTATACTTGCATCATTTGCTAAATTATTTATATGTTGCGAAACTACATTATAATTTTTAGAATTAATAAATTGAATACCAGCATAATAATTGAATTTTTTATCAACTTTTATCTTTAATCCTAGCGAAATTTTTATTATATTCTCCAACATATTTATTCCAGTTGAAAGTGGAACTAAGTCTGAAGTAATATAATCGCCACCCAACCTCGCACCTATTTCAATTACCTTTACACCATTTTTAGTGAGTTTTATTTCTGTATGACATGCACTATTATTAATTCCTATTATTGGTATTATTTTAATAACCTCACTCTTAATTTGCTCTTCTTCTATTTCAGTTAATTTAGCAGGTATAACATGTCTATCTTCAACAAAGTACGGTAACCCATTAGTAGTTTTTTCAGTAATTGATATAATAAATGTTTTACCATCTTGAGTTAAACTCTCAACACTAAATTCAGGTCCTTCTAAAAATTCTTCAACAATAACACTATCGCTTTTACTATAATATAAAGCTTCTTGATATGCTTTAATTAATTGTTCATAATTGTTTACCATTTGAACACCTCTACTAGCAGATGAATCAACTGGTTTTACTACTACTGGGTATATAAAATTTTTCAAAACATTTTCAGTTTCTGATTCCTTATTAATAACAAAATATTTTGGACATTCTATCTTGTTTTTTATTAAACATTCTCTTAATAAAAACTTATTAGTGCAAATTTCAGCTGCTGAAGAGTTAAGTCCAGGAAGATTTAATTTTTCGCATACATATGCTACAATTCTTACTGGATAATCAGATGTAGTTACTATTCCATCAATTTTGTACTTTATTGCATTTTTTAATGTTAATTCTTTATCTAAAGTATCAATATTCAAAGCAACATCTGCATATTTAAAACCTTCTGCACTTGAATTCATATCTGTAGCAATTACAAAATAACCTTGTTTTTTACATTCTTTAATTAATGGTACTTGGAACTCTCCAGCCCCAATAACCATTATTTTCTTCATACTTAACACCACCTCAAATAGAATTTAAAATATCTTCCCAAGTTATACCCCTACCACTACATATTTTTCTATTTACATTTTTGTTCAAAATTATATTTAAAAACTTAGGTTCTAATCCTGGAACTATATTTCTTTCTGCTCTAAGAACAGCAACATTATCCAATGTGATTTTCTCCCCTGCCTCTATATCTCTTATAGAAATAATACTTCTTCTGTCACACTTATATAATATTTCTTCATCTTTTGTTATAATTTTTCTGCAATTACCTAATATAGTCTTTGAATTAGGTGTTTTTTGTATATAATCTTCCTTTTCTTTATCACTCATTTTCTCAACTTTTCTTATCTCATCAATCATTACCTTTAACTCTTTAGGTTCTAATGCAAATTTATGATCTGGACCACTTAATGTTCTATCTATAGTAAAATGTTTTTCTATTATTGATGCACCTAAGGCAACTGCTAATGCTGGGACATACTTGAAATTCATTGTATGATCAGATAAACCTACTGGATGTTCAAAGCACTGTTTAAGTGTTTTAATAATGTTTAAGTTACACTGGTTATCATTTGCTGGATAAGCAGTAATACAATGTAATATAGCATAATTAGAATGGTACTTTTCTATAACTTCAATACTATTTTCAATATCTGCTAATTTACTTATACCAGTTGAAAAAATTATAGGTTTGTTAAGCTTTGCAGCTTCTTCAAATAATTGAACATAATTAAGTTCTGGAGAAGCTATTTTTATAGAATTTATATTATACTTTTTTATAAGTTCGACAGATTCAATATCAAAAACACTAAATAAAAATTCAATATTTCTTTCATCACAATACCTTTTTAGTTCTGGAATCCATTTAATAGACATCTCCATCTTCTTTAGGAAATCAAAAAAATCTATTTTTCCGCCTGGTACATCAATCATTCCTACATTTTTATGATAAAGTTTTTCTGCTTTAAACACTTGAAATTTAACTGCATCTGCACCACAGTCTACTGCTATATCAATTAGCTTTTTAGCCTGTTCAAAACTACCATCATGATTACTTCCCGCTTCAGCAATAACAAATGTTCTTGTTGCTTTACTAAATAAGCTATTATTTAAATCATATTTCATTTATTCACACTCCAATACTTAAAGATAATCTTTATAAGTTTTCTGCTTAATCTGTGAATTAATTTTTAAAATTTCATGATTATTTTCTATAAATTCAATAACGTCTTTAATATCAATAGGCTCTTCTTTATATAAATTATCATATATTGTTTTTATTACATTAAAGTCCTCTAAGGTATCAAGTGTAAGCCTGTACTCTGGTTTATTTAGAATTCCCTTAGCATTTATAAAGGTTAGTTTAAATTTATCTGGATTATCTAAAAAATATGAAATTACATGTTCTCTCTGATAGTCCTTATCTGCTTCAAAATAAGCTTTTTCCAGTGCTTCAAATGTAAAAGCTTCTGATGTAACTCCAACAGGTAAATTTTCTTTTAAAATATAATCACACTTTACTTTTATTCCTTCTTCAACAATCTCATCTATTGTGGTATAATCAACAAATGGACAATCACATGTTACTCTTATAATAAAATCTGCATTATACTCTTTAGCACAAAAGTAATATCTCTCAAGCACATCATTTTCATTTCCCATAAAATATTCAATGTTATTATTATTAAAAATATCGATCAAAGCTTTATCCTTTTCAGTATTAGGTATAGCAAAAATAATTTTATTCAATTTTGAACATTTTTTTAGTCTTTCATAAATAAGTTCTACTATAGTCTTATTCCTAATATTCATAAGAACCTTACCAGGTAATCTACTTGACCCCATTCTTGCCTGAACTATACAAACTACATTCATTCATTTCACCTCATGATATTATGTTTAACAAAGCCTTACACATAACTTCTATTTCTTTTTCTTTTAAACCAGGATATACTGGAATTGAAACTATCCTTTTTTGTGCCTTTTCTGAATTCGTATATATTTTTTTATCTAACCCAAGATAGTTGTGAAGAGCTGGATATACCCCCCTGCCAAATTCAATTTCATACTCATAACCTTTTTTTACAACTTGTTCCGCAGTAATATTTTCAGGAATTTCTACAAGATACCTAAAATATATATGATTATTTGATATGTCAGGTAGTGATATATTTTTATTTTTTATTAATATTTTTGTTATTTTATCAGCATTTTCTTTTCTCATTTTTATAAGTTCATCTATTCTTTTTAATTGTTCATTTACAAGTACTGCATTAAGCTCACCCATGGTGTAGTTATAATTCACAGTATACTTTCCCACATTTCCATAACTTAACAAGCTGTCAATTTCAGTTTTATACCTTTCATTGTTTGTAAGAATTACTCCTCCTACATCAGCTGAAATAACCTTAGATTTATGTAAAGAAAATATCGATACATCTCCAGCACTACCTACTAATTCACCATTACTGAACTTTGCTCCTAAGGATAAAGTTCCATCTTCAATTATTGGTATATTATATCTTTTGATTTTTTCTATATTGGCTGGAACACCAAACATATGAGGTACAATTATTGCTTTTGTTTTATCATTTATTTCATTAGCTATTTTATCTGCATCTATATTAAAATTCATATTAATTACATCATATTTAATATCTACAAGGTTAGGTACAGCACCCACATAACTAATCGCATTTAATATTGCTACACAAGTATGGGTACTGCATATTACTTCATCTCCACTACCAACTTTAAGTGAAAGTAATGCAAGATGTAGTGCTGATGATCCAGAATTAACAGCATTACAATATTTAACACCAATATATTTAGAAAAATTGTTTTGGAAGTTGCTAATTGGATCTATGTTTTCATTATCCATTATTTTTTTTAAATATCTATTAATTGCTTCTTTATCCGTATCAATTATGTGAGGTTTAACTAATCTAATCATTTTCTTCTTCCTTTTTGTTGATATTAAAAATTATTTTTCAAATACAACCTTAAAATTCGAATCGCAAAATTTTCCATTCTCATGTGTCTCAATAATTTCATCTATAAAAACATTTTTAAATTTACTAAACAAACTTTGTAACTCATCCTTTTCAAAGAAATGCATTGTCATACCATTCTCATTAAAAGCACCATTATTAGAATCTTCTTCTTGTATAATAAATGTATTTTTTTCTATTTCTTTTCCATCACCAAATCTATAATCCTTTTTATTTCTTACTACCAAGATTCCCTTGCCGCTAGGCTTTAATATTCTATAAATTTCCTCTATGGCCTTTTTTATCTCATACTTTTTACAGTAGTATAAAACACCATAACATACTATTCCATCAAAAATATTATCTTCAAAGGGTAATTCATCTACTGCTGCTACTTTCAACGTTGCCTTAAGTCCTGCATATTCAAGAGTTTTTTTAGCATTTGATATTCCTTCTTTTGATATATCAACTCCATAAGTATCAATATTCTCATTAGCCATAAAGTAAACATGTCTTCCAGCACCGCAGCCTAAATCTAACACTTTTGTTTTTTCATTTCTGGTAAAATTTCTAAAAACAAATTGTACTATTTGTTCACTTGGATACTTTGGTCTAAACCTAGATTGACTATGTAACATTTCCCACTTTTTCTGTATATCATTATTCACCTTTATCACTCCATTAAGATAATATTAGACTCTATTTTAAAACTGTATTGCTACTTTTTCCATTCATCTTTCAATAATCCAAACTCTAATACATCTAAATAAGTACCCTTCTTAAATTCTGCTTTTCTTCTTATACCCTCTTTTTTAAATCCAAGAGATTCAGCTAATCCTAACATACCTTTGTTTCCTTCAATTGTTCCACAATAAATTCTATTTAAATTTAGTTCCATAAAACCATGATTAATGATTAATTTAGCACATTCTTTTCCAACATTCTTTCCCCAAAAACCTTTTTCTCCTATAATAATTGCAAACTCTGCACTTCTATTAATATAATTGATATTTTGTAATGAAACATTGCCTAGATGTATGTTATTTTCTTTATCAATGATTGCTAAAACTAGTTGTTTGTCTGAACTGTTAACAGAGTCAATATAATCTTTTATTGCTTCTTCTGTGTAGGGAAATCTATGATGTGAATTTGCCTGACATACTTTTTCATCATCAAACCAATGAATGTAATTTTCATTTATATCCTTTGAAGATAATATCCTCAAATAAATATTATCTCCTTCTATAAAAGCTCTATCTCTCATTATATCAATTCCTCTCTATTTTCCCAAACCTTATTAAATGCTCTTATCACATCATCCATATCATTTTTAGTCATTGATGGAAGCATAAATTCCATACTAAATAGTTCTTCATAATGCATTCTTTCGGTCACTGGACAAATTCCTTTACTATAATTTAACTCTCCTTTGTACATTGTGCATTTAAAAGGACATCCTTTGTCACCATAAGCAATTAAATTTTGATACATTGGCTCCAGATATAATGGTTTAACATATCCTGAACCTATAGCTACACCTTCATTTTCCCTTAGCTTAAAAGGCATAAGCTCTGAAGCTATTGCATTTACAAATTTATCTCTAAAAACTCCAGCAATCTTCTTATCAAATTTAATAGGCAAATCATAAAATGCATGTTTGCAATTTTTACGTACTTTTCCAATCTTTAAACAAGGTATCTTCGATAATTCATTACATAAATATTCTACATTTTCTAATCTCTTATCTAATAATCCATTTAACTTTTTTAGCTGTTCTCTAGCAACAGCTGCTTCTAACTCTGTCATTCTATAATTGAAACCAAGCATATTAACAAGTGAACTGTATCCTTTTGCTTCTACAACAGCTTCTGCATGATTTCTAATTAATCTTATTTTATCTGCTAACTCATCATTATCTGTCACAACTAAACTTCCTTCACCACAGTGGATATGTTTATGATAATTTAAAGAAAATACACCTATATCTCCAAGTGTCCCTGCAAATTTGTCCTTATATTTTGCTCCAGGAGCTTGTGCTGCATCTTCTATAACTATAAGATTATGTTTTTTTGCAATAGCATTAATTCTCTCAGCATCATACGGCTGTCCAAAAATGTCTACAACTATAATTGCCTTTGTTCTTTCTGTTAATCTTTCTTCTATAGAATTTGGATCAAGGCAGAAATAGTCTTCTTCTATATCTGCAAAAACAGGAATTGCATTATATACTAGAGCTGCTGTAGCTGAAGCTGTCATTGTAAAAGGGGAAACTATAACCTCATCTCCTGGACCTGCTCCTGATGCGCCTACCGCGCAATATAATCCAGAAGTTGCAGAATTTACAGCTATTGCATGTTTTACGTTAAAATATTCAGCCCACTCGCTTTCTAATTTTCTAATTTCTTCCCCTCCATAAAAGTCTTCATGCCAAACTCCTAAAAACCTTGATAACTTACCTGATTTAATAACTCTTTCTACAGCCTTAATTTCTTCTTGACCTACTGTTACATATTCAGGAAATAACTCCGTTTTTATCTTTTGTCCTCCATTAATAGCTAACTTTTTCATATAAATTCCTCCATAAAATTAATTACTTTCTTTATTGCTCCATTCTTAAAATTTAGCGAATAACTGGCATAATACTGATTAACAATAAAGTCATTTAGCACATTTTCAAGTTTGCTCTTTGTTAGTACAGTTTGTAACTGTCCTGTTTGATTTAAAAAAAATGGGTTTTTACCTTTAAGTCCTATTTGAACACTAATAATAGGTTTACCAATTATAGCTGCCTCTATTAGAAACATTGATGACATACCACATATAATATCGGATGCATTAATAGCTATCATTGCATCAGTATTTTTATCTAGTAAAACTTGCAGATTTTTATTTCCAACTTTTGAAATAAAATCCGAATAATTATTTATTTCATCTTTTGGATGAAGCCTTATAATAATTATTATTCTTTTATTACACTCACTTGAAATCTTATTAATACATTCATATATTTCATAAAGTATAGTTTTATCAGTATATCCAATATGATCTTGAGCTTTATCATCTTCATCATAAGTTTTAGTAATTGCTTCTGTAGCAAAAGTAATTATTATATCCGAATCCACACATCCAATATTTTTCTTATATTTTAATATATCATCACTGCATATTAAATTATTTTTATTTATTAAATAATCAAAATAAGGTTGACCTGTAACCTCAATCTTATAATCTTCTATGCCTTCTTTCATCATCTGCTGTTTTGCATATTCATCCATAACAAGTATTTTTGTAGGCAAATAGGAGTGAGTTTTCTTAAAATTATATTCTTCAATTTGTGCTAAAGTAAATTCAGAAAATCTAATTCCATAACTCATCCATTGATCAAGTATAGCAAAACAAGGTATATTTAATTTTTCTGATGCTTTCCATAAATATTTTTCTGTAAAATCATCTGCACTTGTACCAGTAATAATAAAGTCTGGAGATTCATGAATTAAAAAATCAGTTATTGATTCTAATGTTATTTGTTGCAAATAATTGAGAATATCAATTCCACCATATCCAAATTGCTTGTATTTATTTAAAGCATAATCTTTGCCAAATAACTTTACTTCATATTCCTTTTCTTTTAAAACGTTTATCAATGGTGTAACAACATTTGCACCACCTGGATCTCTAGAAAAAAGTAATATTTTTTTCATATTCTCACAACTTTCTGTAAAAATGCACTTTAATTTGTAATTCCCTTACCTTGTAATTCTAAACAAACTTTCAATACTTCATATCCATCTTTAAATGTACATTTTAGTTTTTCTCCTATCACAAGGTAGTTATATATATTTTTAACTGCACTTTCTATTGCAGTATCATTCTCATTCCTATAATCATAAGTTTTAACTAAATTCTTATAACCATTAAAAATTTTATTTTCTTTTACACTAAATTTTTCTATTTTTAAATAGTCAGAATCCTCGAATCTAATTCTTCCCTTTTCAAACAAAAGATCCATTCCAAAAATCGTATAATTATTACAGTCAATAGCCTGTAAATAAAATTTTTTACCATTTTCTAAAATTAATTCTGCCGTTACACTAGGGTCATCCTTATAATAATCTAATATTGATGCTGTTACATATTTATCTTTAATATCACTTAATAAAAATCTTATAAGGTCTACTGCATGAGAACCATTATGAAGGACTCCTTTACCATAATAGCAAGTACCTGTACTAAATTTACCATAAACACCTGTTAATATTTCATTTTTAATCAATTCATATTCATTAACGAATCTTCTAGAATAGTTAACTACAATCTCTGTTGTTTTTCTATTTATAATTTCTAATATTTCATCTGCCTGTTTAATAGTTTTAGTCACAGGCTTTTCCAAAAATATTATCTTTGGTTCGTATTCTAATACTTCTTTTAAAACATTATAATGATATTCATCTGGTACTGCAATAACTACAACATCTATCTGATTTTTTCTAAATGCATCCTTCAGTGAATTGAAATATTGTCCACCCCAAATTTCTGAAGCTAATTTAGCCTTATTACAATCAATATCTAAAAAACCCAGTAACCTGAAGCCATTGTTTTTTGTAAATGCATGAGAATGAGTTATAATAGTACTTAAACTTGGTTTGTCAAAAAATGCTGAAATTTTACCCGCACCTATAATTAAAACATTATACTTGTTTTCCATATTTTTCTTCCCATTCTCTTTGTTCCATAAAAGGGTCTTTTCTGTGGGTATGTTCTAATGCTTCTGTAAGTTGTTGATTATCTAGTAATAGTTCAACCACATCTTCTGCAGAAAAATCAGGATCTATTTGATAAAGCTTCTCATATACTTTTTTTATAAATTCATAATCTTCATTTGTATCAAGAGTAATTTCCAATTCAGGATGATTTATTTTTTCATGTGCTTTCCAACTTAGCAGCCTGTATTTTTCAGGGTGAGTATAAATATATAAAGATACATGTTCATGGTCTACAGGTGATTTAGTAATAACATTTACTTCTTCTAAAATAGCTACTGGAAAAATATCTACATCAAATCCTCTAGGAAATGTTCTATCAATTGCATTAGATGCAAAATCATATTCTCCAGAGAAAAACATTTCTAATAATTTATCAATATGTCTCCAATCAATGACTGGACAATCACCAGTTATTTCAACAATAATTTCTGCATCAACGGACTTTGCTGATTCTAATACCCTTAATAATACATCATTTTCGCTGCCTCTATAATATTTACATCCTATTTTTTCACATAATTCAACAATAGGATCATCATCTCTATTTACTGTAGTAGCAACAACAACTTCATCTAAATATTTACTTCTTTTTAATCTTTCTATAATATGCTGCAAATCTGGTTTTCCGCAAAAATCCTTAAGCACTTTACCAGGAAGTCTTGATGATGTCATTCTTGCTTCTATTGTTGCACATATTTTACCTTTATTCTTATACAACTTCATCACCTCTTCTATTTAGACAATAAATACATAAAATCTACATTTTCATTATTTAAATACTTATACAGCTTCTGTTTTATCAATTTAAGCTCTGGGTTATATTTTATATATTCTTTGGAATAGTCTCCTTTCCAAAGTGCATTATTATTTCCCCTGTACTCAACTTCCATAAATGTTTCTAAATAGTATTCAAAGCCCCATATATACTTTTTGCTACATCTAATAATTTCTTTCATTACATTAGATAAGTTTTCAGGAGCTATATGGATTAAAACACCACTAGTAAACACTAAATCAAAATATTCATCTTTGAATGGTATATCATCTGCCACTCCTTGTATTATATTAATTCCTTTAGTTAAGTCCTTTGCTCTTTGAACTGCATAAGGTTGTAATTCTATTCCATATAAATTATTGAACCCCATTTGTTGAAGCAATCTTAATTGATTTCCAACATTACACCCTACTTCTAATATTTTTTTATTCTCTAATCCTAAATTCTTGATAAATTCTTCATTCATTTCAATTCTATCTACACCATAGTTTCCTATATAAGCCTCATTTAGTTTATTAGGATTTAATATATTTCTTTCAGTATACTCTTGACCAAAATCACTTAACCATAATTTTTTTTGAATATTATTTTCCATATAAATATCTTCACCAACCTTATTCTTATTAATATCTTTTCTTTTAATCTTCATAGATTTATATTTTATATATCTTTTTATAGTTCTTGTTTATTTTCTAGAAGCATATCCCTCATAAACACAAAATAATCACTTATTTCTACACATCTATTCATTATCGATTTCTTTTGAGATTCTAACCTTTTCTTTTTATCAGTTCCCTCATACATATATTTAATTTCTATAGCTTTTAAAGATGGATACAAATCAAAGAAAGCTATTTTTTTGAATAATGCTATATTCATTAAGTCATTATACAGAATACCTATTTCCCCAATATTCTTTAATAACATATTTACATTTTTATTCTCTTTATTATCATAAATTTTTTTAATTTCTTCATAAATTGAATCATTTATATTAATAATGTTATCTACATCTTTTTCCAATAAATCTATACTTTTTGATAATTGATTCCAATATTTTTCGTATTCATTTCTTTCAAAGTTAGTATATATATCTTTAATATCTTCTCTTAAATTATAGTTTTCTATCAAGTCTTCTTTTAGAACATCTTGAAAATCTTTTATTTTTGTTCCTTCAATATTCAAGCCACCTTGAGTAGCATTTATAAAATTTATATTAGGATTTTTGTTGATTATTGTTTCTATATTAAATTTTATAGCTAAGTATTCTTCAAGAGTATCCATTTCATTTCCATAGACATCTTTAGCTTTTGTAAAACGATAAATTTTATTTTGAAAATCCACATCATCATCGGTCCAAGAACCTTTTGCATACATTTTTTTCTTTGGAAAACTTAAATCCTGTCCCATAAAAATTATCTTATTGCACTTTAATTTCGTTAATAAATCAAGTGTAGGTATAACAACTGAAAATCCAGAATTTATTTGATTATATTTAATATCCACACTATCATATACATGTCTCATAATATAATTTGATTCTAAAATCATTCTAAACTTAGGTCCCTTGTACTCTCTTAAAGAGTTATAATAAAAATTACTATCATAGACAAGAGGACAGACGCTTGTATCAATATTTTTGTAAATTAAGTCATTTTCCTGATAAGGATCTATTGCCACTCTTAAATGAGGCACTATTCCATTGCTATCTAATATTTTAGATGAACTTCCAATAGCAACTATGATTGCTTTATCTTTTATTTCATGTAAAAGATACATATTTTTATTAAGTGAAGGTCCTGCTGCTACAATAATTGCTGGATATCCCTGTAGTTTGTTCATTAAACATTCTGCTGGAACACTCTTTACAATCATTGATTTTATGGTATTTACAATCCATATTTTTTTAGATAAATTTACTGTATTATGATTTATAGTTTCTACTCTTATCCTATCAGCTATAGAACTATTAATATATTCAAAATATCCCTTAAAAATTGTTCTATAAGAAATGTGATAAGCTACAGCTACCTTTACATCACGCTTTGATATAATTTTTTGAAATATGGTATTAGTTGCAACTTGCTTATCTTCATCTAAAAGAATATAAAAATCGCCTTTAAATCTCTTTAAGGAATCTAAAACACATCTATATTTAAGTACGTTTTTAAATAATTTTAAATTTGGTTCCACAATATAAATATCCATCAGCCTATCGCCATAATGCTTATCAATATAATCCAATATGTGTCCACATCCAAATCCAAAAATAATTAATAAATTAGTATCTTTTTCTACATCTTTAAACAATTCTTGCATTTCTCTATCTATATTATAACTACTATTAACAAAACATCTTCCATTTTCATTTTCCATAATAAAATTAAATTGTCCTTGGCAAAGTTCAACTTTCACATCATTATAAAAGTTTTCTTGTTTTAATTTGTTTGTAATATAGTTATCTACCTTAAAAGCCTCTAAATTTTTTGAATATATATCCATATTGTCTTGCTCCTTATCTCATTTCTAATATAATTGATTTTAATTCATAGGTCAATAAATCCGCAAGAAATAAATAGTCCTTATTTTCTAATGCTACATTTATGTAATTTAATATTTTATTAACTTTGTTAAGTTCTTCTTTGTTTAAATTTACCATTTGATCATACATTACACTTATTAATGACAGCAGTTCTTTTATAATTATATTTGTGTTATATTCAAAAATATTAGATTCTATTTTTTCTATATCAATTAATATATTTTCAAATTTCATATTGTTTATATCACCCCTGCTTTATCATTATTTATTAAAAAATAATAAATATTTCAAGAAGAGGAACCCTGAATATTCAGAGTTCCTCTTAATTTTTAGAATATCAGATTATTTAACTATCTTAATAACTGTAAAACCTGCTGAGGTTGTTGGTTTGCTTGAGCAAGCATAGCCTGAGCAGCCTGAGAAAGAATATTATTCTTTGAGAATGTTGACATTTCTTTTGCCATATCAACATCTCTTATTCTTGATTCAGCAGAAGTTAAGTTTTCTGAAGATGTTCCTAAATTAGCTATTGTATGCTCCAATCTGTTTTGGAATGCTCCAAGTTGAGATCTCTGTGTAGAAACCGCTTGAATAGCATCATTGATAACACTAATTGCAGCTGTTGCTTTATCATGAGTAGAAACATCTAATGAATACTCTGTGGCTGTGTTAGAAGTTCCATTAGTTACATTTGAAGTACCTACATAAGAAGCAACAGAACCATCTGAAGCAGTAACAGTATCAGTACTAGCATCTTTGCTTGTAACTTTAAGAGCATTAGATCTCATATCTGAAACACTAACTGTCATACTTTGTGCAACATTTGCTCCAACTTGTAAAGTTGCATCAAATTCTTTCTTAGTAGTTGTATTTGTAGTAACACTTGGACCAGATATATCTTCTTTACCAGCTTTTTGTGTAAGAGTTAGTTTAGAACCTGATGCAGTAGCAGTATACTCAGCATTCAATGCACCATTAACATTAATTGCACTTTTTAATCTATCTGTTTGTGTTGTTAGATCATCTGATGCTAAAATTGATGTTCCATTAGCAATACCTGCATCTGTAGCATCACTTGTAACAGCAATATCAGTACCATTAATACTAATTTTACCACCATTAGCAACTAATTCTGAGAATGAAGTATCAAAACTCCCTGCTTTTGCTGGTCCTAAATTATCTGCTGCTGCTGAAGCTGGAGCACCAGCAGAACCTTTACCAACTTTTTGTGTAAGGGTTATTACACTACCATCTACAGTTGCTACCATGTGATCATTTAAACTTGTATTACTATTAATTCCTGCTGCTATATTCTTAGCACTTTGAATTAAATCACCACTAATATTAAATTGTCCAGCTCCAGCATTTGATGCAACTGCTGTTATATTAACACCACTAATACTTATACTTTGACCTACTGTTTCAAAAGCCTTTGAAATTTCAAAAGTCTCTTTTGCTTGCACTTCCTTTGTACTTGCAGTAGTAGTTTTTGTTATAGCCACAGAACCTACCTCAGCATCTGATAAAACAGCACCTTGTGCCTTTCCAACTCTTTCTGTTAATGTAAGATCTGTAGCACCTGCTACTGCATCTGTAAATCTAGCATGCAAAGTAGCATTTGCATTTACAGCAGCAGCTAAACTTGTTATTGATGCAGCCAAACCTTGACTCATATCAAATTGTCCTTTAGTAGCATCTGCTGTACCACTTACAGCTGTAAATGTTTGTCCACCAAGTGTAACAGTGTTTCCAGCTGCTGCAGAAGCTGTGAAAGTTAAAGTATTTGTTCCTTGAACTTCTGATACACCAGCAACCACTGCTGCAAAAGCTCCTGTTGCTCCACTTGCTCCTCCTGCAGTAATTGTTGTAGTAGATATTACTTTCTCATTTCCACCACCATTCAATACTTTTTGAGTATTGAATTCTGTTGTATTACCTATTCTGTTTATTTCAGAAGATAATTGATTGACTTCCTTTTGTATTGAATCTCTATCAACTGAAACATTAGTATCATTTGCTGACTGAACTGCAAGTTCTCTCATTCTTTGAAGAATAGATGTAGTTTCATTCAAAGCACCTTCAGCAGTTTGTATAAGAGATATACCATCTTGAGAATTACTTGAAGCTTGATCAAGACCTCTTATTTGACCTCTCATTTTTTCAGATATAGCAAGTCCTGCTGCATCATCTGCTGCACTATTTATTCTAAGACCTGAAGAAAGTTTTGACATTGACTTATTTGCATTTGTTGAGTTAATGTTCATGTTTCTGATAGCATTATTAGCTGCTAAATTGTGATTAATTATCATAATAGATTCCCTCCCTGATTTTTAAAGTGGACTTCCTTGTTCCACTGCTTTTATTTATAGTTAAGCTCTTTGAGCTTACTAACAGATTTAAAGTGGAGAGTTGAGAGTTATCTCATTTCTCTAGCACTTTCAAATTCTCTTTTGTCGTTTTTACTATAGATGAAAGTATTGTATTTAATGTAAATTGTCAATTATTCTTGTTGGCCAACTATATTTTATTCGAATATTTATATATAACAAACCTTTCGGCTTATTACCAAAATTAAAAAGGAATGACCTCATCTTAACCTCTTGCATCCTGCAGAGACTAAGATAAATTCACTCCTCCTGAGTTTTTAATATTTAATTATATTCTAGCTTGTCTTACTTATAAAGTCGTTTTTTAGCTGCTCCTCGTACTTTTCTCCTCTTGTAATCGTAATATCTCTTGGAGCTTCTACTGCAAGTCTTAAATCACCTGCATCAGATTTTACTACCTTTACTTTAATATCATCACCTATCATGATATACTCTCCTGGCTTCCTGCCTATTACTAACATCTCTTATTCCTCCTTGAATTTTAAAAATTAATTGCCAACTTTTCATTGTCAATTGATAATAGAATTATACCACAAATGAAAAGACGATATAAGCTTATCCCTATTTTGCGTCCTGCAAAATCAAATAAGTTTATATCGTCCATGATTTAAAAATTTATATATTTTGTTTTCTGTTTTTTAACTTTGTACTTGCTCTTTATACTTTTATATTCGTAACCTTTTTAACTTACTTTATAGTTTATTTCAAATTTTTTATTAATATTTGAAACTTTATTTTATGCAGTTTAATTTATCTATTTTATATATCGTACTGCTTAATTAGAACTTTATAGTATTTTTTTAAATTTAGTTAAAATACTTTTAACTTTATTATTTCCCTTTTGTCATACAAAAAAGGAAGCCAGAGCTTTCCTCTGAACTTCCTTCTTTATTCTTTATAAAATATTATTTTATCTTAATAACTGAAGAACCTGCTGTGGCTGTTGGTTTGCTTGAGCAAGCATAGCTTGAGCAGCCTGGCTGAGAATATTATTCTTTGAGAATGTTGACATTTCTTTTGCCATATCAACGTCTCTTATTCTTGATTCAGCAGATGTTAAGTTTTCACTTGATGTTCCTAAGTTGTTGATTGTGTGCTCTAATCTGTTTTGGTAAGCACCAAGTCTAGATCTTTCTAATGAAACTGTATTAACTGCTGTCTGAATAGTATCCATTGCTGTTCTAGCATTTGCTTCACTTGATACATCTATAGAAGTTGTATTTAATGAACCTGCACTTGAATCTATTTTACCAATAGTTATTCCAAGTCTTTCTGCTGCTGATGTTTCACTTCCGATTTGTACACTTACAGCAGCACTTGCACCAGTTATAACTGTACCTGCTGCACCACCACCTGCAACTGTTGCAGCAATGCCTGCAGCTGTTTGTGTTCCGTTTACAGAAATTTTAATACCAAATTTATCAAAGTTAATTGCTCCTGCTGTACCATCTGCAAGTGCAACAGTTTGTGTTCCTGTAGAGCCTGTAGTATCAGTTAATGTATAGCTTCCAGCACCACCTGTTGTAATTGTATAAGTGTTGCTTGCTTTTGCTCCACTTATATCAATATTGGTAACACCATTAGATCCAACCTTTAGACCTGAAGTTCCAAGCTGTACTCCAAAATTTCCTGATAAAAGAGTTTGTCCATTAAACTTTGTTGAAGAAGATATTCTATCAATTTCAGAGTTTAACTGTGTAATTTCATTTCCAACTGCTGTTCTATCATTTGAACTTAATGAACCATTTGCAGCTTGAGTACCAAGTTCATTCATTCTTTGTAGAATAGAATGTGTTTCATTTAAAGCACCTTCTGCTGTCTGTATTAAAGAAATACCATCTTGAGCATTGCTTGATGCTTGATTTAATCCATTAATCTGTGCTCTCATTTTTTCAGAAATTGCAAGACCTGCTGCATCATCTCCAGCTCTGTTTATTCTCATACCTGAAGAAAGTTTTTCCATTGATTTACCTGCATTTGCAGAGTTAATGTTCATGTTTCTAATTGCATTGTTTGCCATTAAGTTGTGATTGATTATCATAATAAATTCCTCCTTGAATTTAACCGGGAATCCTTTCCCATTATTTTTTATTTTTTTATTTAATACAAAACCTAACCTTATGGCCACTAAGATTATATTTTGTATTGTTAAGCTTTACAATATATATTTCGACATTTTTTTTAAATACTTTACACCCTTTTTTAAATTTTTTTAATTATTTATTGTATCATTTAAAAGTTGAAAGTGGAAAGTGAGTAGTGAGTAGTGAGTGGAGTTTTTACTCCTCTGTCGCTACATAAAAACCACTCCCAGTTCTCAACTGTAATTGTCAATTGTCCATTGTCAACTGTCAATTGTCTGTCAAAGCTTCTTACTAAAAATAACCGCTCCTCTTGCCAAATTGTTGTAGCTGTTAGCTGCTGATTTCTTTTTTTCTGTGTTATCAATTTTATCTCTCAATTCTTTCTGTCTACTTATGATTATATCAGAAAGAATTTTCTGATGAGAAAGTATGTCTAATTCATCAACTATTTTTCTGCACTCTTCAGGTGAACAATCAATCTTACTGATTTGAGATAATATCTCCTGCCTTTTTAATATAAAATTGTCAAGAGCATCGTAATCTTCATTATTCAAGCTGTTAATACACTCTAAAGTATATTTTTTAAAGTCTTCTAGCAATTTTTTTAACTCCTGATCCATATTCCATTCCCCATTCCCCATTCATTTAAGTGGAGAGTTGAGAATTGAGAGTTGAAAGTTAAAAACCTCCATTGACCAACACAACTCTCAATTCTCAACTATTAATTGTCCACTGTCCATTATCAATTGTCAATTATCAACTTCCCAGCATTGATGACAGCTGTGCCTGCTGAGTATTAAGGTTATTCATCATAGTTTCAAGCTGTGAATACTGCTGATAATATTTTTCCTGATGATCATTTAGCGTTTTTGTCATATTTGTTATTAAAATCTGCTGCTGATAAATCTGATCTGGAAGTGTACCTGTTCCTGAACCTCCAGTAGTACTATAATCATCCTGTTTATTTGCATATGAAGTTAATATTGCATTATTAAGTGTTGTGTTAGTATATCCAACATTTTTTTGAAAAATATCTGAAATTCTTGTAAAGATACCATTTTCCTTGTAAGCTGTATCTGTATCTGTAGATGTTGATGCATTAGTAAATAATTTTAATACTTGATCGCCATTTGTAGCTATAGCATTTTTTAATGCAGTTTCATCTGTTATATCAATATGTCCTGGTTTATCATAGTCAGTAGATGTATCTAAACCAATAGTATTACCTCCATATCTTCCTATAGAAAGTCCTGTATTGCTTACTGCTGTAGTAAATGCTTGTGTAAGATTTGTAAGCATAGTTTGAAGATTATTATCGTTTCTTAAAATACCTGCTTTTGCCTTTGCTTCCCATGCAGTAACATCAGAGTCCTTCATTTGGCTTTTTTGAGCATCAGTTAATGGTGAATAACTATAGTCTTTCTTTTCAGTAAGCTTTGTCTGTATTTCATCTACTACAGTATTATATTTATCAATAAAGCTTTTTATTTTATCAAATACCTTTTGAGTATCCATACCAACACTAACCTGAGCATCACCAGTAGATGATAAATTATAGTTCATTCCATCTATAATGAAACTATTGCTTGTCTTACTAGTTACTTGTACTGCACCGCCTCCTGGTGGTGTAATAGTAACATCTGCATTTTTACCATTTTGAATTTCACTATCAGCAGTATATGTTCCAAGTATGCTACTAATTGCATTAGTAGTTCCGCTTTTTATTGTTAGACTTGTATTAGTTCCTGTTTTTGAAGTATTTAAGCTAAAGCCACCTGTAAGTTCGCTGTATGATGCTTTTACACTTCCTGAACCTTGATTGTTAATAGCATTTATAAGATCTCCTAATGTAGCATCACCTGTATTGTTCAAGGTTACAGTTATATTATTTGCTGCATCATTAGCATTTAATACTAATGAAATATTTCCTGTTAATGAAGCATTTATATCAGTAAGCTTTGTTGTAAGTAATGCAGGTGAACCTGCTGCTGAAATATTATTAGTTAATCCTGATCCTGTTGCAACTTGATCTACATGTATCTTGTATGTTCCTGTTTTTGCTCCTATTCCTGGGGTAAATGTTGCTACTGACGTATCTACTGCTGAAGTACCGACTCCGCTAACGCTGTATGGCGTAAAATTTGAAGAAGATAGTATATTTTTACTTGAACTTGTTACATCAAAAAATGAACTTTGCAAATCCTTAACATCTTTTATTATACCCTGATAAGCTTCCTGCTTCCACTTTATAGTCTGCTGCTGCTGTTTTACCTTATCAACCTTAACCTGCTCTGCTGCCATCATTTTTTTAACTATTCCATCTACATCAAGACCTGTTGACATTCCTGTAAGCCTTATCATATTCCCGCCGCCAGCACCACTCATACCAGTATAGGTACTGCTCGTTGATGAAACATCACTCATATATATCACTCCTTTTTTGAGTTGAGAGTTGAAAATCGAGCGTTATTCTTAATTTTTCTTAGCTTTTATAAGAAAAACCTCCTTAACTTTCCACTCTCCATTCTCAACTCTCCACTATAAATTGTCAATTGTCAATTATATCAGTTTCCCTTGCTCGCCTTAGATGCCTGTTCCCATGTATCTCGTACATCTTCAATAAGTGGAATTACTTCATTCATAATATCCACATCTTTTTTTATGTTTGCATCTGTAAGTCTTCTTACAATGAAATCGTATACTTGCATTAAGCTTGACGCCCATTCGCCGCCTTTGTTTACGTCTAAAGTTACCATAAGTTCATAAAATATATTTTCTGTTTTTACTATATTTTCATGAGCTTTTTTTATATCTCTGTCTACAATAGCTTGTCTGCCTAGTTTTGAAAATTTTACAGCACCATCAAGAAGCATTAGAAGAAGTTGTTCTTTTGAAGCATAATTTACACTGTTATTTTTATATACATTATAAGCATTATTTGACTGCATACTATAATCCCACCTTTTTTTAATTAACTTCTCGTATCACTTGCATCATAAAAGCATTAATGAAAACGAGTTAATATATTTTTAATTTACAAATTTACAAATTTAATAATTATATTTTTACATCTATAAATTGACCTTCCGAAACATTGCTTTCTTCTGGATTTTGTTTAAATGCATTTACTTCTACATTTTCAAGCTTTTCAGCATCTATAATAATTTTATTTTTATTGTATTTTTTAAGTTTATAAGCAGGCTCTTTGCTTTTTTCTTTATTGTTATCTTTATTTATAAGAATATTTGTTTTAGAGTGAACAACTCCAGGTTTCGTAATGTCATTTACTTTCTGTCTTAAGTCTGTGTCTATTTTGTTTAACCGAAATTCCATAACATCATCTCCAAGAATATAATTGACAATGGACAATTGACAATTGAGAATTATCCATTAGGCTTTTTTATCAAAAATCACTCCAACCATTTCACACATTTTAGCTACCATATCAAGAAGTTTTTTAGGAGGTATTTCTTGTATTACCTGCCCTGTATTATCATCAACTATTTTTACTATAAATGAATTTTTAAATTTATCATGCTGTTCATAAACTACATGAGTTTTTTCATCTTCAATAAATTTATTAATTTTGTTTACAGCTTTTTTAATGTCTTCTTCTTTGATATCATGTGTTTTGTTTTCAGGTATGTCTATTCCTTTTATATCAACAACAATATCTTTATCAGGATTATTTACAATTGATTGACTACTATCAGCACTCACATTGTTGTTTCTTGTGTTATCAGCATTTCCTATTGTACTTATATCATAATTAGTCTGCCCTCCTTGGCCAATTCTAACTTCCATATTATACACCCCGATATTTTTTATTTTTTTATATTTTTTAAATTTGAAATATCAAATTGAGCTGCTTCTTTATTTTCTTCTTGTACTTCCTTGTATAATTCTTTTCTCAATATTGTTACACTTTTTGGAGCTGATATTGCCACTTTAACTGAATTGTCATCAACTTTTATTACAGTAATTTCAATATCATCACCAATTAAAATTGATTCTCCTTTTTTTCTAGTTATTACAAGCACTTGACCCCCTCCTTAGGGTTTAAATATATCCCATTTATTAGTTCAGTTTGAATAGAGGATATTTTATTTTGTATTCATCTTTATCTAATATTATTTGTTCCCCTAAGTGCTCAATATTATTAATAATTATTGGAGCTCTTAAATTAGCAGTAATATCTTCAGGTTTTGAATTTAATGTTACAGTATTATATACAGTTACATTATCTGGTGTTTTTACATTAAGCGATTTAAGCTTTTCATCATCTAAATCAAATTCATAATCTTTCATTACATAAAAAGGTGAAACTACTATAAAGCCTATATTTTCATCTTCTATTGAGTGAAGTATTTTAAAAACTTCATTTTCTTCAATATCAAACAGTATAAATTTTTTCAAGTTTTCAAATCCAGGCATTCCTTTTTTAAATGTTATGATATCTTCTTCTTTATAGTCTATTTCTCCATGGTATTTGGTGTTAAATTTCATTTCATATTCCTCCTATGATTAACTGACAATGAAAATCTTTTTATCTTAAATAATCTAAAAGTGAAGGCTGCAACACTCTTGCACTTGTCTGAAGTGCTGCTGTATATACTGTTTGTGCTGTTGCATACTCCATAGTTTTTTGAGTTATATCTATATCTTCAGTTTTTGATAACAGTTCTGTCATATTAAAATTTTGCTGTTCATTAGAATCCTTTGCTGCATCTATCCTGTTTGACTTTGCCCCTGTTTCTGAACGAACTTTAAGCAGATTGCTTATACTATCTGTTATTGCAGTTAAATCATCACCTGTTAATTTACTTACTGCATCAGTATCTACTGTAGTTCCATCATCACTTTTGCCATCTAAATGGTTTATAAGTTTAGTGAATATACTTCTTATATCACAGCCATCACCTGACTCATTTTTAAAATTAACCACATCACTAGCTGAAACATTATAGTTCATGGAAACACCCTGCGAAATTTCAATTGACATCTTTGAAGATATTTTATCATATTCCTTCGAACCAATGTCTGTCTCTGGATTTGCAGCATTATTACTGTAGTATACCAGTCTGTTGTTTCCATTTGTACTTATAGTTTCCATAGGCTTTGTAGTTCCTCTAGTACCACCGAAAATATATTTTCCATCAAAATTTGTATTTAGAATTTGTGCAAATTGATTTACATTTTGATTTATTTCATCTTTTATCGACTGTCTTTCCTGTGAACCATATGCAGCATTACCTGATGAAACTAAAAGTTCACGAACTCTCTGCAATACATTTCCAGCTTGTCCTAACGCTGTATCTGTAGTGTCAAGCCAATTAGCTGTATCCTGTATATTTGAATTATATTGAGTATTTGCATCTATATCTGAATTCAACTGCATAGTTCTAGCAACCTTAAAAGGATCATCAGAAGGCTTGCTAATCTCCTTACCCGAAGACAACTGCTGTTGTATAGTCTGCATACCTTGCAGATTATTATTCATATCATATAAAAAACTATTTGACAACATTTTATTCGTTACACGCACCTAATTCACCCCTTTTTTCAATTGACAATTGTCAATTATTTAATAAGTCCATTCACCACAACATCCAACAACTGATCTACTGTTGCAATTACTTTTGCATTTGCCTGATAAGCATGCTGGAATTGAATTAGATTTGCCATTTCTTCATCTAATGAAACACCTGAAATAGATTCCTTTGACTGCTGGAAACTGCTTAATAGTGCTGTTTGGTTAGTAACTACTCTTTTTGCTTCCTGCTCCTGTACTCCCAGCCTGTCCACTGTATCTTTAAAATAAGTGTCCATTGTCATTCCATTTACGTTGCTTGTAATACCTAACCCATTTGCAGTTAAAGTGCTTCCTCCCTTTGATGCATCAAATAAATCTGCTCTGCTGTTTACATCAATTCCCATACTTTGTACCTTTATAAGTGTATCCCTTAATTGTGCTATTGCTAAAGCTCTTGAACCATCTGTGTTACCATCTATATCATTATCAGCTTCACTGTTGAACTCATCGTCATGTGTTCGTGTTTTAATTTCCATTACATTATTTAATATCTGACTATTTACAGATATATTTCCTGCGTTTATTTTGCCTTCAGATTTTACTGTTTCACTTAAATTTCTTAATTTATTATCTGCATCATAAACAGCTGTATCTTTATTCACAAAGAAAGGCATTTTATCATCTTTAGCATCTGATTGCCCACTGTGTATTGCATTTACTGAATAAGCTAGTGATTTTGCTAAGCTGTTAAGCTGATCAATATAAACATCTACATCGGACTGAACTGTCATGTCACCTTTCAACGAACCGCTTGAAGGTGTAAAAAGCTTTAAGCTTGAATAATTTGTTGGTATTGATTGTGTTGTTCCAACACTTAAATTATTTCCATCTTCCTGCACTGAAACTCCTAATGCTGATCCTGTATTGTCTGCCCACAAGACTCTATTTTCATCCAAATTCTTGTATGCAGTTTCATCCATACCTGTAACATATATATCCACTTTATTATTATCACTGGACATATCGCCTTTTTTATAGTAGGTTACTTTGTATACATCTGTTTCAGAAAATGTATCCGTATCTCCAGCGATTTTAGCAATTGAGTTAACATATGAAAATCTTCTTACATCCTGATTGTTTGATGATTTTACTAAGCTGGCATTAGCTAAACCTCCAGTATCTAAAGGCTGAATGTCATATCCATCAAATTGCTTTTTATCTATGTTGAAATTAAAATTAGAACTAAGCTGATCCAAAAGTAAATCCCTTTTGTCCTCTAGATCATTAGGTCTTTCACCTGCTACCTTAACTCCAATTATCTGCTGATTCAGCTGATCCACTTGATTTAATAAATCATTGACTTGAAACACCTGATCCTTTATATCAGATTGTGTGTTTACTTTAAGCTTTTGCAGCTGAGTATACGTATGATTTAATTCATCTGATAATGCTGATGACTGCTGTGCAACAACTGTCCTTGAGTTTGAACTCTGAGGCTGCTTTGAAAGCTGCTGCCAAGCATCATAAAATTTACCCATTAGAGTAGAAATTCCAGTATCAGAAGGTTCATTAATTATGCTTTCAACTTCACTTAAAAATTTATCTCTTGTTTGATACTGACCCTGAGTTCCTGTTTCTACTCTAATCTGGTAATCTAAGAAATTATCTCTTACTCTTTCAATTGCCTTTATTTGTGCCCCTGTACCAATCTGCCCTGGTTCTACAGCATTATTTAGTGTAGGCATTCCAAAAGGCTGTGTTGTTTCCATTGTGGCTCTCTGCCTTGAGTAGCCTTCTGTATTAGCATTTGCTATATTATGTGATGTTACATTAATTGCACTTTGCTGAACAGACATACCACTGTTTGCTACATTTAATACCGAAAATAACCCCGCCATCTTATCACCTCTTTACCTTTACCTTTGTATTTTGCCGTAAGCATTATATGTTTTTGCTTTACGATCTGGATTTAATATATTCATCATCCTGTTTGTAAAGGCTAACCCTTGTTTTATTAATAGATCATTTGTATCCTTCTGTTGTATGGCAGCTTGTAATAATTTTTTCATTTTTCTAAAATTATTATCAATTTCATTGTCATTAATCTGTTCTATTACTTTTCGCATAGGTTCACCTTTAGTAATTTCTCTTCTCTTAACTTCAAACTCAGCTATTTTTCTGTTACACTCCTGTATTTTCTTAGTACAAAGTTCCATACTTACAGCATCACTTTTAAGCATACATTGAAATTGATTTTCTAATGATTCTAAAAGTTCATTTACAGCTTCAGTTTCCCCAATTATTACTTTATTTAGCTCTTCTTTCATAACTAAATATCTCTCCCTTTCATAATATCAATCATTTTCTGTGCTGTAAGCTTTGCATTAGCTGTATAAGTTCCATTAGCTATCTGGCTTTTGATTCTTTCAATTTTCTCAGTGGAATTCTCACCTTTAATAATGCCATCTGCATAATTACTTAAGCTTCTGCCAGCAGATGAGATTTGAAGCGAATCTGTTTGATTTTCTACATGCTTTTCTTCAACCTTTTTCTTAGCATTATTGTAATTACTAATAACATTATTGGTATTGATTCCATTAATTTTCATAGTTATCAACTCCTATTGACCATTTTCATATTAATATTATCGTAATTATTTAATTAAAATTAATACCTTTAATAAAAAAAAGAAATAAAGTACAAGCTTTATTTCTTCTAAAACGCTTAAAGTTATAATTTTATGTTTTATCTTGATCCGCCTTCTAACGATTTAATTCTCTCTACACCGCTTACGATGCTTGTTATTCTTACTCCAAAATTTTCATCAACAACAATTACTTCTCCATAAGCTACCTTTTTCCCATTTACTAATATTTCTACAGGTTCTTCTGCCAGCTTATCTAATTCAATCAATGATCCTGTTCCAAAGCTTAAAATTTCTTTTATGTTTTTTCTCGTTCTGCCTAGTACAACTGAAATTTCTAAAGGAACATCCATAATTAAATCAATATTTTTAGGCATAGAAACATTATTTGATGGTGTAAGGGGTACAAAAGAAGCTTTTTGTACTTCCACCTTTGGCTGAGCCTGACTTGTTCCATTGTAACCCATATTATATTGTTCTTTATTAACTTCAAACTGCTGAGTCTGAGGCTCATATGCAGTATTTTGAACTGATGCAGATCCATCTGTTTTTGTCTGAGAGATGCTATTATTTACATTAGTATTATCATTTTCCTCTGTTTCTTTACCCATCATAATTGATACTATTTTCTTAGCAGTCTGCATTGGCAGAAGCTGCATAATATTACTGTCTACTAATTCACCTATTGTAATTTTAAAGGAGACACGAACTATCTTTTCATCTTCTTCAATACCTTCTGCTAGTTTTTTAGAAACATCACCCCAAATTTTTGATGTAGGTGGAGCAATATTAACTTCTCTTGAGAACATTGTTGCCATTGAGGTAGCTGCAGAACCTATCATTTGATTCATAGCTTCTGAAACTGCACTAATTTCTATTTCAGAAAGCTCAGCTTTTTCAACATGTCCATCACCACCCATCATTAAATTTGCAATAATTGCAGCATCAGGTATTTTAATTACCAGCAGATTTTCGCCCATAATACCGCTGGTATACTTTACCTCTAATGCAATATTGGGTACCTCAAACCCATCTTTCAATTCCTTCAAAGTCGTTACTGATACTACTGGTGTGGTAATATTTACCTGTTGACCTAATATGGTTGAAAGGGCTGTTGAGGCTGACCCCATTGATATATTTCCTATTTCCCCTAATAAATCTTTTTCTAAATCAGAAAAACCTTCCTCAGGCTGCGATTCAGTTTTATTTTCTCCTTCTCCTCCACCATTTAACAGAGAATCTATTTCTTCTTGTGAAAGGAATCCATTACTCATTATATTCCACATCCTTATCTACAATATCTAATATTTGAATACCCAAATTCTTACCTAATGTTCCTGGTTTGCCATAAAAATATGGTTTATCTTCAATACATAGTTCAACTGCACTATCACTTTTCTGATCTAAAGTAATGACATCCCCAATATTTAATTTCAAAAAGTCATTTATATTTATATTAGTAAAACCTAGAACAGCTGTTAATTCTACATCTACTCCATGGAGTCTTTCTTTTAATTTATCTCTGGACTCATTCACTAAGCCCTCATCATTTTCTTGAAACCAGTATTGAACCACTAATTTATCAAGGACTTTTTCAATACTTAAATATGGAATACATAAATTTATGAAAGTATTATTTCTCCCCATTTCTACTGAAAATGTAATTAATGCTACAGGTTCAGTTGGTGCCATAGTTTGATTTAAAGCAGGATTAGTTTCAAGATTTTCTATTTCTGTTTCTACTTCTAATACATCCTCCCATGCCAGCTTCATGTTTCCAATCAACTCAATATTGAGATTTCTTATTATATTTTTATCAATGTCTGTAAATTCTCTTATCTTATATTTTCCTTCACCATTTCCACCAAGAAGAACATCTATTACTTGAAATACAAATTGAGGGTTTGTTTCAAATAATATAGATCCATTAAGAGGCGGCATCCTAAATACTGTTAATATAGTTGGATTTGGTACTGAATGTATAAATTCATCATAAGTTATCTGTTGTACTGATTCTATTTTAACTTTAACATTGCTTCTTACTTGCCCTGTGAGATAATTCGATATTATTCTTGAATAATTTTCATAAATTAATTCAAGAGTTCTTAAATGGTCTTTTGAAAATTTTTGCGGACTTCTGAAGTCATAGGCTTTAACTTTTTGCTTTTCTTCGTCTTTAGAAATTTCATCTGGCTTTAACTCACCTGAGGATAAGGCTGAAAGTAAGGCATCTATTTCGTTTTGAGATAAAACCTCTGCCATAAACTTCCCTCATCTCCTAACTAATCTGGACTAGTTTATCAATATCTATTAATGTAACTATCCTATCAGTTAAATTTATTACACCTCTAATACAGTTCGTTTTCTTAGCTGTATCAACCTTCTCTATCATATCTTCCTCAACATCTATAACTTCATCTACTTCATCTACTGTTATTCCTACAAGTTCTTCCTGCATTTGTAAAATTATAATATTACTTTGGGTATCATTTGAACTAGTAATATCCAAAAGCATATTTATATCAAGTAATGAAATAATGGTACCCCTCAAATTAATAAGTCCTTTTATGTAATTGGGGGATTTAGGCACTTTTGTTATCTCCATAATATCATTTATATTTTGAACCTTTGATGTTTCTACTGCAAATTGTTCATCACCTAACCTAAAAACAACTACTTGCATTTTTATTCCCCCTAATTAAGTACTTTTCTTATTGCTTCTAAAACTCTATCTGGCTGAAATGGCTTTACAATAAAATCTCTTGCACCTGCTCTTATAGCATCCATAACCATAGTCTGCTGTCCCATAGCACTACACATAATAATTTTTGCAGTTGAATCAAGAGATTTAATAACTTTAACTGCTTCTATTCCATCCATGTCAGGCATAGTAATATCCATTGTTACTACATCTGGTTTTTCCTTTTTATAAAGCTCTATTGCTTTTAATCCATTACTAGCCTCTCCAATTACTTCAAATCCATTTTTCTCAAGAATATCCTTTATCATCATTCTCATAAAAGCAGCATCATCAACAATTAATACCTTTGCCATTATATTTCCTCCTTAAATTTCCATTATTATATTAATATTCCTAAACTTGTTAATATCTTTTCAAGTGATCCAGGCATTGGAATGTAATAAAAATGCCCGCCTATTTCTGTATTCTCATGTAAAAATACTGTTTCTATATCAAGTACTGAATCATCATACTGTCCTGATTCAATAAATGTTGTAGATAGTATAGCTCCTAACATATCATAAGTAACTGCAGGTACTGAAGGGGTAATTACAAGGTTTGTAAATTTAGATATTGCATTCATATATGAACTAGAAATAATATTCCCTACTTCAGCCAATACAGAATTGCCCATTTCCGTTATTTCATTTTCTTTAATGCCTGTTAAACGGCAGATTAAATCAAAAGCTGTATTTTTTTCAAATATGAAAAGTATATTTCCTGGAGTATCACCTAAAACCCTTACAATAACCCCTATTACTACCTGTTCACTGCCCATTTTGGCAAAAACATCTTCAAATCTAACTATATTGACAGAAGGAACTGTCATATCTATTTTGCTGTTTAAAAGCTGTGATAATGCCGTTGCAGCATTACCTGCACCTATATTTCCCACCTCTTTAAAAGCATCTAATTGAAATGAGGTAAGGTTTGAATAATCCATGTTAAAACCTCCACTAACCGTCTTTTACAAAATATCTTATATTATTTTATTACTGCTTATAAAATACAAAATATAATATACACTAATTCCATAAAAACACTACAATATCTGGTATTTTTAATTATAATATCAATTTTCTAAACTAATGCTGCCACATCAAGAATTAATGTAACAAGACCATCTCCAAGTATAGTTGCACCAATATATTCCTTTAATCCATTAAGTGTTCTTCCTAATTGCTTTATAACTATTTCCTGCTGTCCAAACAATGAATTAACTAAAAGTCCAACAACTTTTTCTCCAACCTTTACAATTACAATGTAGTCCTTTCCTGATTCTGACTTTTCCAAATTTAGTTTTTCATTAACTCTAACAAGAGGTATTACATTGCCGCTGTAAAAAATAACTTCTTTGTTATTTGTCTTTTTAACCAGTTCATCTTTATAATCAATTACTCTGTCTACATATCCAAGAGAAATTGCCATAGTTTCATTACCAACCTTAACAAGTAGTGCCTGAATAATTTGTAATGTAAGAGGCAGTTTAATAATGAACGATGTTCCTTTTCCTTCTTCACTAGTAACATCTACAGTTCCACCAAGTGAAGAAATTTTAGTCTTAACAACATCCATTCCCACACCCCTTCCTGATATATCTGTTACTTTTTCATTTGTACTGAAACCTTGAATAAATATTAAATTCTTAATATCATTATCAGACATTCCTTCAGTATTTATACCTGATTTTTCAGCTTTAGCTTTAATAGCATTAACATTAAGTCCATTACCATCATCAATAACCTTAATTACTGCTTTAGTACCTTCCTGATATGCAATTAATCTAATTTTTCCTACTGGATCTTTACCTTTCTCTATTCTTTTTTCTTTTGATTCAATGCCATGATCTGCTGAATTTCTAATTAAATGAATCAGCGGTTCACCAATTTCATCAATTACTGTTCTATCAAGTTCAGTATCCTGTCCTTGAATAATAAGTTCTATTTCTTTGTTTAATTCTACTGACAGATCTCTTACCATTCTAGGAAATCTGTTAAAAACAACATCTACTGACAGCATTCTTATTTTCATTACTAAATCCTGTAAGTCTGAAGTAGTTCTTGCTATTTGTTCAAGAGTTTCATTTAAATCATCAAATTTATGTTTCATACTAATCTGCTCAAGTCTTGTTCTGTTTATAACAAGTTCTGACACCATATTCATAAATTTATCAAGTCTTTCAAGGTCAACTCTAACAGACTGATGTGCTTTTTTATGAATTGCACTTTCCTTTACTTCTTTAGAATCAGACTTAATAATATCTTTTGAACCAATATTTGACATATTAGTTTTGTTATTATTCTCTTTATTTACTATATTATCATACGTATTTTGATTTTGTAAAGTTTTACTATCAATAAGTTGTACATTTACTTGTTGAATTTCTGAAATACCATTAATAACATTATTTATATCTTTATCTGATTTTTGTGACAGCAAAACAACATTTATGTCAAAATCAAAATTTTCATTTTCAAGATCTTCTGTGCTTGGAATAGACTTAATTATTTCGCCAACATCTTCTAAACTTTTGAATATCAAAAATGCTCTAGCAGATTTTAGAAGAGTATCATTAGATAAAACAATATTGATTTCATACGCTTTAAAGCCCTTATAATCTGCTTGTTTCACTACATTAATATCATATTCATTCAATTGAATTTTATTTGAAGCTTCAACGCCATTTTTATTCTCTATCTCATTCTTCTTAGATTCTTCTATAGATTTTGCTTGAATATTTTGAGCTTCTTCTTCCTTTTCTGAAATAGAATGAAGATCATTTATTATTTCTTCTATTTCAACTTCTTTCTCATTTCCTTCTGATATATTATTTACCATTGTTTCAAGAGTATCAAGACATTTAAAAAGTACTGTTACAACTTTTTGAGTTACTTTAAGTTCTCCATCTCTAAACTTTGATAAAACATCTTCCATTTTATGAGTTAATTCTGCCATTTTTGCAAACCCCATAGTAGCTGCCATTCCTTTAATAGTATGTGCAACTCTAAAAATTTCATTTAATTTATCTATATTGTCAGGTTCCTGTTCAAGCTGAAGAAGTGATTCATTTAATGTTTGTAGATTATCCATAGATTCTTCTAAAAACATAGACATATACTGTGATGTATCCATTTCTGATACCTCCTATATTTTTTTATAAATAAATGTAGAAGCTTTTTCAAAGCTATAATCTTTATAATTATAAATACTCTCTGTTGCACCTACAAAAAGTAGACCGCCTTTTTTTAATGAATTGCTGAATTTTTGATATATTTTTTCCTTAATATCCTGATTAAAATATATAACTACATTTCTACATACTATTAAATCAAAATTGCTCTGATATGAATCTAAAATTAAATCATGCTTTTTAAATGTAACCATATTTTTAATTTTATCAATTACAAAATATTTATCATCATTTTTAACGAAATATTTATTTAAATATTCTGCTCTTACATTTTTGATTTCAGAATATATATATTCTGCTTTTTTAGCCTTTTCTAATATAGTATTATCAATATCTGTGGCTAGTATACTATGATTTCCTCCAGAATTTATTGAATTTATCATCATTGCTAAAGAATAGGGTTCTGCACCAATAGAACAAGCTGCACTCCAAATATTTAAATTATTATTTTTAGGCAGTAAGTCAAATTGTATCTCATTTTTGAGTTCATCAAATAATTCAGGATTTCTAAAAAATTCGCTTACATTTATAGTTATAAAATCTAAAAATTTCTGTTTCTGCTCAGGACTTTTTTTAAGCATTTGAATATATTCATCTACAGATCCTGCTCCTACTCTTGACATTAAGCTTTGTATTCTTCTGTGAAGCTGATTAGATTTATAAGCTGATAAATTAATATTATATTCATGATAAACCCATTTTTCAAAATCATTTAAATCCATATAAACACCTGCCTTTCTAATAATTGTTATTTATTTGCATTTAAAAGTATTTTAACTAGTTCTGGCGCTATTTCATCAATTGGGAGAACTTTATCAACCATTCCTGTTTCATATGCAACCTTAGGCATACCATATATAATACAAGTAGACTTTGCTTCAGAAATAGTGATTCCTCCATTTTTTTTAATTTCTACAGTTCCTTGTGCTCCATCTTTCCCCATTCCAGTAAGTACTGCACTTACTATATTAGGTCCATAAACTGCAGCTGCTGAAATGAATAATTTATCTACTGCAGGTCTGACTCCCCATATAGGACTACTTGAGTTTAAGTGTATTTTCTTATCATTTCCTACTTCCATATGAAATCCTGCTGGAGCTATAAATACGCTATCATTTTCAACTCTTTCGTTATCCTCAGCTTCATGAACACTTATTTTACTGTTGCTATCTAATCTGTTTGCAAAAGCTTTTGTAAAACCTATAGGCATATGCTGAACAACAAATACTGGAACTCCAAGATTTTTAGGTAATGCAGTTATAAGAGTGTATAATGCTTTAGGTCCTCCTGTAGATGCACCAATTACTATCGCATCAATTCTTTGACTTATAAAATTACTTTTATTTTTTCTTTGGTAATCCTCATTTATATTATGAGTCATACTTAAACTATCGTAAGCAATCTCTCTATTATGAATAGTATCTCTAGTATAATTAATATCTTTGTTATGAACAGTGTCCCTATTATAATTGATATCTTTGTTATGAACGGAATCTCTATTATAAGAAATATCTTTGTTATTATGATTGCTTTTATTATGAATAAGCTTTATTTTTTCAATCAACTCATCCTTTACCTTATCTATGTCTAACGATATAGACCCAGACGGCTTAGGAATAAAATCGATAGCACCAGCATCAAGACACTCCATGGTTAGACGTGACCCTGTTTCAGACACACTGCTCAGCATAATAGTTGGAATATTATAATTTTGTTTTTTCATTTCCTTAAGTGCTGTTATCCCATCCATTATAGGCATTTCAACATCTAATGTTATTATATCAGGTTCACTCATCTTAAGCTTTTCAATCAAATCCTTACCATTTCTTGCTGTATTAATTACGACTAATTCATTATCTGAATTAATAATATCAGAAATTATTTTTCTCATTAATGCTGAATCATCAACAACTAAAACTTTAATTTTACTCACTCATCTCACTCCATTAATAATAATATATTAAAGCTCTTTTATCCCTAATCCGACAGTCTTTATTTCAACTAATCCATCATCTGCATGCAGGATCATAGTTCTGCCTTTATTTCCACCTATATCCTCTGAAACTACAGGAATATTCATAAATTTTAATACATTTTTTACTGATATTCCATTTCTATTTCCTATATCCATAATCATTTTTTTGTCAGAAAAGTTAAACATTGATGCACCACCAGCAATTTTAGCCTTTAAATTATTTATTACAGCACCATTTTCTTTCATCTTAGATATAAGTATAGGAATAGCTAAATCTGCAAATTTTAGTGGATTGGTAATATTGGTAAACTGTGTACTATCAGGCAGCATTATATGTGCTAATCCCGCTATACATTTATCTTTATCATATAAAGCTATACCTATACATGATCCTAAACCTACAGTTATTAACTTATTAGGTTTAACTGTTACATTTAGATCTGCAATGCCAATTTTTATTTCACCACAATCCATAATTTACTCCTATCGTATAGCTGCTTTTTCATCGTCTGTCAATATAGCTCCAAGATTTAAAAATATAACTATTTTTTTATCTATTTTAATAAGTCCTTTTATATATCTTTTTGATATTCCTGAAACAATTTCAGGCGATTTTTCTATACTGCTTTCATTAATATCTTTAACTTCTGAGACGAGGTCAACAATTATTCCAATTTTGTTTTCATTTTGTTTTGCTACTATTATCTTAGTGTTTGATGTATTTTCAGTTTCAGGAAATTTAAATTTTTTAGATATTGATAATATTGGCAGTATACCACCTTCATAATTAATAACTCCAAGAATAAATTCAGGAGCATCTGGCAGCTTTGTGGCTTCCTGAAACTCTAATATTCTTTCAACCTCCATAATGTCAGTAGCATAAAATTCATTATTAATGCTAAAAATCAAAACCTTTAATTCCTGTTCACTCATAATCTATCACTCCTGTTTTATTAATGTGAAAAATAACTATTAATTTATTTCTTTATATATTTAAATATTAAAGTGTGAGCATATCAACAACTAAACAACCTTCTTCATCATTATAAGCATGAATATTTTTTCCAGCTTTATCTACAATATATTCTTTTTTACCAACTATAAATTTAGTATTTGGGTAAACTATATCCGAATAAATATTACCTTTTTCTCCTACAATAAGTTCTGTTTCGACTCCACTAGTTGTTCCTACAACTCTGCATTTAATTGTATTTTCTGCGTTTAATCTTCCGCCTCTCACAATGCTGTTACTTTCTGTAAAGCAGATAGAATCTGAAGCTGTGACATCAGAAACATATACACCTTTACCGATTATTGTTATATTACCTGAACTTTTGATTATAGACTCTTGACAATATGACATTACGATATTAACCGGTAATGAAATAATAGATCTCAAATTTGTTATCTCCTTGTCAATTAATGATATTATTTCATCAAGTTCTCCATAATTTTTTATATTAAGTGGGCCTAAACCTATTATTTTTTCTTTCATCAAACTTATTATTTCACTATAAACTTTATCATTAACATCATAAGCAAATTTTATTATTGAGCATAATGTTATATAAGTCAAACACATTCTTGGCAGTTCCTTGTATTTCTGTTCAATTAAAAGCTTTATTATTTTACCATCACCAGTATCATATCCTAGTAAATTAAATTTTTTAATTTCTTCAATATTATTGATTATTTCTTTTAAGATACTATTTATACTACTGATAATCTTAATCTGATTTAATATTTGAACATTTTCACCGCCAGCAATTACAGTTGATGTAATAATATTTCCTTTTATCTCTATATTTCCTTTTGCAATAATCTCTGATTGCTGTATATTTTTTTCAATTTTTATGGAATTACCTGATTCTACTTTCATTCCTTCTTTTACATCACCACTGATTACAACATCTCCAATAAACTTTACATTACCTGTAGTCAAATCTACATCACCGGAAACATTATGAAATTCATATACGTAGAATTTATTATTTTTAAACAATGGCTTTCCTTCTCTTAATGCAACAACTGTATTCTCATCTTTTAACGTGCAGCCTTCTCCAACATTCAGCTTAATTTTTTTACCTTCTTTATGAATAGTTTCTTTTCCAAAAATACTTTTTCCATTATGTCCTATCCTGCCAGGTACTCTTTCTGCTAAAATTTGATTTTTACATACAGAATTAATAACACCAATACTTTTAAAATCAATCTTTCCTTTATCATCTACAAATAAATTTTCAATTTTATTTTCTGTTTGAAATTTAATTATTATTTTATCATCTTCATCATTTATGCATTCATCAGATTGTGCTGCAAGAATATTATTAACACCTTTCTGATCTTCACATCTTTTGATATTTTCTTCTATAAAGCCATATATAATCCCATTTTTTGTTAATTCATTTTTTATTTCAGAAGATGTATAAGCTTTAGGCCATATTTCTTCAGAAATTTCACTCTCCAAATAAATTTCATTACTTTCTTCTTTATCTTTTAGTTTAAATAGTTTTTTAGGCTCATAGGAAATGCTTAAATATGATGAAGTCCTATCCTCATTTATTTTTATATTCATATTCCTTGCTGGGTTTGTTTCAGGAAATACTACTTTAATTTCACTATCTTCATAAACATTAGTATCATTATTTACTTTCATACTGTTCATAGTTACTTCTATTCCAGAAGATACTCTAATAACTGCTGCCTTGCCATTTTCTTTTGGATTTTTAATTATAATTCTTCCATCTGCAACTTTTACCGTTCCATCATTTTCATAAATCTTGCTATCATTGGTTAATTTTCCGCTTTCTGAAATAATGTCGTTTTTGGCTAAATCAACAGATATGCTTACACTTTTTCCAAATAAAGACTTCTTTTCTTTATTAATAGTATATACTAAGTTTTCAGAATCAATTTTTAAAAAAGAAGCGGCTTTTTGCACACATTCTTCAACTGTATCTCCTTTAAAAACAGTACTTGGCATTTTCTTTTACCTCCTGTTTATTAATATTATAATTACGAAGGTTTTACTTTTAATCTCTTTATATATCGTCATTACTTACATTTTCTTTACTTGTTTTATGTAAAACAAGAAATTAATTAGTATTTTTATTTATATTAATTTTTATATTAAAAACATATTAATAATAATATTATAATCGTTCATCTTGTCGATTACAATATTATTTTTTCATTATGTGCTATACTTTGCTATATAACAAAGTTTTTCTTTTGCAATATTTCACATTATTTTACAAATTAAAAAAAGCCAGTATAAGCTGGCTTTTTTAATATTATTAATCTTCTAAAGATTCTTCATAAAATTTTGAAGCTTCTTCAAATTCTTCATCATCAGGAATGACTAACTCGCCATTCTCATCATCACCTACTACTTTAAACATATAAACGGAACCATCTTCTGGATTTTGTACTAAAACATAGTCATTATCTTTATAGTTAAAACTATCTGCAACTTCACAAGCAACTATATTTCCATTTTCATCTTCCAAATCAACTACCATATTATGATTTTCTCCGCATCCACAATCGCATTCATTAGAATCACAATCACATGTAGATTCTTCTGCTTTAGATGAATTTTCACCACATCCGCAATTGCAAACCTCTTCATTATCTACTGTTTCATTCAAATTTTCTTTACTCATTAATAAACGCCTCCTTTTGGTGTTATGTTATAATTTTAACCTTAATTTTAAAATAATAAAAGAGTTTTTTATTATTTTTTTATTAATCATTAAAATTTAGAGACAATTATGATAAAATCTAATGAGGCTCTTTAGTTAATTTGTATTTTTTTGTCAATACAAGGTAGAAGTTGAGAATTGAGAATTTCACTCTCCACTCTTTACAATTGTCCATTGTCAATTACTATTTTCCTGCTGCCAATTTCTTATAGCCTTCTAATCTTTCTTTAGCATCTTTTTCAGTTTTTGCAAATAATGCTTCTGCTTCTTCTGGGAATGCTTTTTTAAGTGAAGCATATCTAACTTCTCCTAATAAGAACTCTTTAAAGTCGGCTTTCGGTTCTTTTGAATCTAAGATAAATGGATTCTTTCCTTGTTCTTTAAGACCTGGATTAAATCTATACATTGCCCAGTATCCGCAGTCAACTGCTTTCATAATTTCAAGTTGGCTGCATCCCATTCCTGATTTCAAACCATGGTTAATACAAGGAGCATAAGCAATTATTAATGATGGCCCATGATATTTTTCTGCTTCAGTTATAGCTTTTATTGTCTGATTTTTATCAGCACCCATTGCTATTTGAGCAACATAGACATATCCATAGCTCATTGCCATCATCCCAATATCCTTTTTCTTTGTTCTTTTGCCGCTTGCAGCAAACTGTGCAATTGCTGCTGTTGGAGTAGATTTTGAAGACTGTCCGCCTGTATTTGAATACACTTCTGTATCAAATACAAATATATTTACATCTTCTCCAGAAGCAAGAACATGATCAAGTCCTCCATATCCTATATCATAAGCCCAGCCATCTCCTCCGAATATCCACTGTGACTTCTTTACTAAGTTATCTTTTTCTTCATAAAGTTCTTTTGCTAATGAATTTTTATCTTTTATTGATTCTAATAACGGTATTAACTTTGCTGCAGCTGTTTTTGAAGGTTCTGCTTCATTTATATTTTGAACCCATTCGTTTAATGCAGTCTTTAATTCACTACTTATATCTGCTCCAGCCAATTCTGTTGCTTTAGCTGCAAGCCTTTCCCTTGTCTGTTTTACTCCAAGGTACATTCCAAAACCAAATTCTGCGTTATCCTCAAATAATGAGTTAGCCCATGCTGGACCCTGGCCTTTGTAATTTATTGTATATGCCTGTGATGGTGCACTGCCTGCCCAAATTGAAGTACATCCTGTCGCATTTGCAATCATCATTCTATCACCAAATAATTGAGTAATGAGCTTTGCATAAGCAGATTCTCCGCATCCTGCACATGCTCCATTAAACTCTAAAAGAGGCTCTTCAAATTGGCTTCCTTTCACTGTTTCTTTATTAGTTGGGTTCTTCTTATGAGAAAGAGAAAGTGCATATTCAAAGTTTTCTGCTTCTTTATATTGAGTTGCTGCCGGCTTCATAATAAGTGCCTTTTCAGGTGATGGGCATATTTGAGCACAATTTCCGCATCCAGTACAATCAAAAGGAGTTATTTTTATTGTAAAGTTATAATCCACTCCCTTTAATCCTGCAGCTTTTTTACTTGTAAAATCTTGAGGTGCATTTTTTACTTCTTCCTGGTTTAATAAAAATGGTCTGATTACAGCATGAGGACATACATATGAACATTGATTACACTGAATACATTTATCAGGCTGCCACTCAGGAATATTAACTGCAATTCCTCTCTTTTCAAATGCAGAAGTTCCAGCTGGATAAGTTCCATCCTCTCTGCCATTAAAAATGCTTACTGGAAGACTATCTCCTTCCTGCCTGTTCATGGGTTCAAGAACCTCAGTAATAAATTTAGGTTTTGGTTTTTCTTCTGTTTCTTCTTCATCAGCATACTTCCATGAATCAGGAACATTAATTTTAACCATAGCATTTACACCTATATCTATTGCATCATGATTCATTTTTACAATCTTTTCACCTTTTTTCCCATAAGAAGCTACAACTGCATCTTTTAAGTACTTAACTGCATCTTCTATTGGAATAATATTTGCTAATTTAAAAAAGGCTGACTGCATTATCATATTAATTCTTCCGCCAAGACCAATATCTTGAGCTATCTTAACAGCATCTAATGTATAAAATTCTATATTATTATTTGCTATATATTTCTTCATTTTTGCTGGCAGTTCTTTTTCTAATTGTTCTTGTGTCCAAATTGTGCTGAGCAAAAACTTTCCATTTGGTTTTAATCCTGATAATACATCATATTTATTAACATATGATTGATTATGAACTGCGATAAAATCAGCAGCATTTATTAAATATGGTGATTTAATTGGCGATTTTCCAAACCTTAAATGAGAAATTGTAATACCACCTGATTTCTTTGAATCATATGCAAAGTATCCTTGAGCATACAAGTCTGTATGATCTCCTATTATTTTTATAGCACTCTTATTAGCTCCAACTGTACCATCTGAACCAAGCCCCCAAAACTTGCATGCTTTAGTTCCAGCTGGAGTTGTATCAATCTTTTCATCTGATTCTAATGACTTAAAGGTTACATCATCATTAATTGAAATTGTGAACCCATTTTCAGGATTATCTAATTCTAAATTCTTATACACTGCTAATATATCACTAGGAACTGTATCTTTAGAACCTAATCCATATCTTCCGCCAACAATAATCGGCTTCCAGTCCTTATGCAGATAGAAAACTGATAACACATCTTGATAAAGAGGTTCTCCAAAACTTCCAGGTTCTTTTGTTCTATCTAATACTGCAATTTTCTTTACAGTTTTTGGTATGTATTTTAAGAAGTGCTCTGCTGAAAATGGTCTATATAAATGTACCTTTAACAAACCTACTTTATCTCCATTTGCATTTAGATAGTCTATTGTTTCTTCTATTGCATCACAGATAGAACCCATTGCTATAATAATCTTTTCAGCATCTGGCGACCCATAATAATTAAATAGATGGTATTCTCTCCCTGTAATCTTACTGATTTCTCCCATATAGTTTTCAACTGTTTCTGGAAGTGCATTGTAAAATTTATTTACAGCTTCTCTTCCCTGAAAGTAAACATCTGGATTCTCAGCAGTACCTCTTGTTACTGGATGTTCTGGATTTAAAGCATTTTGTCTGAAAGCTTTTACAGCTTCTATGTCTAATAATGGCCTTAGCTCTTCATAGTCCATAACTTCAATTTTTTGAACTTCGTGAGATGTTCTAAATCCATCAAAGAAGTTTAAAAATGGAACTTTTCCTTTAATTGCTGCTAAATGTGCAACGCCGCTTAAGTCCATTACCTCCTGAACACTGCCTTCAGCTAATAATGCAAAGCCAGTCTGCCTTGCAGCCATTACATCTTGATGGTCTCCAAATATATTAAGTGCATTTGTAGCTAATGCCCTTGCACTAACATGAAAAACTCCTGGCAAAAGTTCTCCTGAAATTTTATACATATTAGGTATCATAAGCAGCAATCCTTGTGAAGCTGTAAATGTACTAGTAAGTGATCCTGCTTGAAGTGAACCATGAACTGCACCTGCAGCACCTGCTTCAGATTGCATTTCTGTTAACTTAACTGTCTGACCAAATAAATTTTTTCTTCCTTGAACAGACCATTCATCAATATGTTCTGCCATTGGTGATGATGGAGTTATAGGATAAATAGCTGCAACATCAGTAAAAGCATATGCCACATGAGCTGCAGCAGTATTACCATCCATTGTTTTTGTTTTACGCATTATGAACCCTTCTTTCATAAAATTTATACTAGTTAAAACTTTATCGCTTTAAATAGTTTAACCAGTTATATAAATTATTATTACTTTTTTAGTTTAGAGTTAATAATTCATAAAAAAAATAGGAGCCACTTTCATGACTCCTATTTTTTAACTATTTATAAAGTTCTACTAATTTTAATAAATGTTCATAACGTTCAATTGCAGCTTTCTCATTCTCACTGAATAATTTTTCAGCACGATCTGGGAATGCACGTTTCAAACGAGTGTAACGTGTTTCATTATTTAAGAATTCTTGATATGTTCCATCGCCTAGTTTTGATGTTAAAACGAATGGGTTCTTTCCTTCTGCTTTAAGAGCAGGATTGAAGGAGAACAGATTCCAATATCCAGCTTTTACAGCTTTCTTCATCTCATCCTGGCAGTGGTTCATACCACCTTTAACTCCGTGAAGTTCGCATGGAGCATAACCAATAATTAATGATGGTCCATTATATGCTTCTGCTTCAGCAAGAACTTTAACAGTCTGAGCTGGATTAGCACCAAGAGCAATTTGCGCTACATATACATAGCCATAGCTCATAGCAATTTCAGCAAGACTCTTCTTACCAATATCTTTACCTGATGCAGCAAACTGGCAAACTTCACCGATATTAGAAGCTTTTGATGCCTGTCC